>NZ_JBEYVP010000021.1:0-191821 GCF_040644035.1 Streptomyces sp. NPDC047042
TGGAGGCCGAACCACGGAGCCTTTAGACCCTCGTGCATCGCGTTGAGCCACAGCGACACCTCGGCCAGCTCGACTGCGGTGTGGTTGAGCCGCCGCTCAGGCGGTCGTCGCGCCCCGGCTCATCCGGCGGCCGGCCGTCACCGCCGCTCCCGCCAGGGCCGCGACGGTGGCCGTCCTGCGCATCGCCGTACGCCGGCGGCCGTGCCAGCCGCCGTGCACCGCTCCCTCGCCGGGGGCGGGGACGTGCAGCACGCCGTGCGTGGCCGGGGCCTCCTCGTCGTGGTCGAGGTGGCCCTTGTCCGTCTGCCGTGCCATGGCCCGTTCGGCGAGTCCCGGCGCCATACGTGACTGACGTACCAGCGCGCGGCCCGCCGGGCCGACCACCACCTCGCGGCGGGGATGGCGGGCGAGGTCCACGACCGCCTTGGCGACCCGCTCCGGGCTGTACACCGGGGGCATGGCGATCACCTTGCGGCCGGTGTAGTTCGCCGCGTGCTCGAAGTGCGGGGTGTCGATGGTCGCGGGCATCACCGTGCACACGTGGATGCCCTTCGTGCCCTCCACCCGCAACTGCTGCCGCAGACTCTGCCCGAGCCCCTGTACCGCGTGCTTCGACATGCTGTACGGATGGCTGTACGGCTGCGAGACGGCACCCACGATGGACGAGATGTTGATCAGCGTCCCGGTGCCGTTCCGCCCGGCGGGGCCGTTCTCCCGCATGGCGCGCAGCGCCGCCCGGGCCCCGTGCACATAGCCCATGACGTTGACGTCGAGGACCCTGCGGAAGTCCTCCAGCGGTACGTCCTCGAAGCGGCCGAAGGCGTTGACCGCGGCGTTGTTGACCCAGACGTCGATCCGGCCGAACTCCTCGACCGCCCGCCGTGCCAGGTCGTCGACCGCCTTGACGTCCGTCATGTCGGTCGGCACGACCAGGGCCCGGGCCCCACGATGCCGCCTGCACTCCTGAGCGGTCGCCTCCAGCGCCTCCTCGCGGCGCGCGGCGAGCACGACGGCGCATCCCTTGCGTGCGAAGGCCTCGGCCGTGGCGCGTCCGATGCCGCCGGACGCGCCGGTCACCACCACGACCTGGTTGCGCAGTCCCATTCCGTACCTCCTCGGCTGCCGAGCCGGACGTCCTGTGTCCGCCTCCGTGGCGCACCGGGTACCCGCGAGCGCCCGATCGGCTCAGCGGAGAGCGACCGGATTCGGGGCAGTGGGACCGGCTCGCCGGGGGTACTCGGCCACCCGACTCCGTCGATCTCCGCTCGATTCCAAGGGAAAAGGAGTGGTCCCATGTACGACCGTCCGACCCCGACCGACACGGACCTGCTCGGCATCTACCTCAACGACCATCTCGCCGGAGCCACCCTCGGTACGGACCGGGCCCGGTCGCTCGCCGAGGCCGAGGCCGAGCGGGACCCGGCGCTCTCCGACGCCGTGGGGCCGATCGCCGACGAGATCGCCGAGGACCGCGCCGCCCTGCTGCGGATCATGCGGTCCCTGGACGTCCCCGTACGCCGCTACAAGCTCGTCACCGGCCGGCTGGCCGAGCGGATAGGCCGGCTCAAGCCCAACGGCCGGGTCGTACGGCGTTCCCCGCTCGCCCCCATGCTGGAGCTGGAGCTGCTGCGGCTGGGCGTGGAGGGCAAGGCCGCCGCCTGGCGGACGCTGCGCCGACTGGCCGACGCCGACGACCGCCTCGACCCCGGACGACTCGACGGCCTGCTCCAACGCGCCGAAGGGCAACTGGAGACGCTGGAGCAGCTGCGCACACGGCAGGTCACCGAGACGTTCCAGCCCTGGGGCGAGACCTCGGCCTCGCCCCAGGGGGCACGCGCCTGAAACCTACTTTTTGTACGAGTCGTGCGCCTTGTACGCCGAGGCGTCGCGGCCGACCGACAGGTTCGCCGGACGGTACGGGACGTACGCCGCCCCGTCCAGGCCGAGCGCGGTGGCCGACTTCTGGAGCGCGGCCGGGGTCGCCACGTCGTCCCACCGGCCGGTTTCGACACGGTGTTCGAGGGCGTGCAGGGCGGCCACCGTCTCGGCGGTGGTGAACACGCAGTGGCCCTGCCGCTCGACGTAGGCCTGCCGCAGCAACGCACCGTCTCCCGAGGCGCGCACACGGGCGGCGAAGCGGTTCTCCTGCTCCACCGGGACCAGGTTGTCGGCGGTGGTGTGGATGTCGAGCAGGGGCACCTCGAGCCCCTGGCCCGCGGAGGAGGTCCGTTGCGCCGTGCGGACAGCGGCGGGATCGGCGGTGATGGTCGCACCCGAGGTCAGTGTGCGCAGGTCGGCGCGCAGATCGAGGCCGGCGGCCCGGTAGAGGGCGTGAACCTGCGGCGCGTGCTGCGAGTCGGCGAGCAGACGGGCGTAATCCACCCCCTTGTTCCAGGAGTTGTTGCCGCCGACGGACTGCTCGATGGCGTACCGCCCGCCCTCGACGAACGTCAGGATGCCCTGCGCGAACCACGCGTACTGCTGCTCCTGCTGACCCGCCCAGTCGGTCGGGGCCGGCCGGTCCTTGCCCGGCGCCCAGGCGGGCAGGTTGAGGAAGGCGGCGGCCAGCGCGACACGGGCCCGGCCCTGGGGTGTGGCCTGGGCGGCGGTGACCGCCTTGGTGAGCAGATCGGCGGTGGCGGCGGCTTCGGCGGGCGTGCCGAACCGTACGAGCTTCACGTCCTGCTCGGGCAGCAGCAGGCGGGCGATCGTGTACTCGGCGTCCAGCTGGTAGTTCTCCAGGTCGTTCGCTCCCGCGACCAGCCCGCACTGGCCGAGCGCGCCGTCGATGATCCCGCCGCCGTCCCGGGCCAGCTGCGCGTTGACGAGGCCGCCCATCGACTGGCCGATGGCCAGCGTGCGCGTCGGCTCGCCGATCTTCGCGGCGACGGCGTCGATGGTGGCGAACTGGTCCCGTGCGGCGCTGTTCAGGGCCCACATCGAACCGTTCGGGTCGTACGACGACCCGGCCATCGCATAGCCCTGGGCGAGCAGCGCGGTACGTACGGCGTCGCTGGGGGCGTTGCGCGCGACCAGCGGGCCGAAACCGTGACTGAACACGAGCAGAGTCCCGTTCCAGTCGTCGGGCACATCGGCGACCCAGGTGGCGCCGTCGGAAAGGGTGCCGGTGAGGCGCCCGGTGACGGCGGCCTCCGGCTGGGCGGCCGAGGAGGGAAGCGTGGTGAGGGCCGCGGAGGTCAGCGCGACCAGGACGGCGAGGGCGACACGCGAGCGGGTACGGCTGGTGGGGCGGGTGAAGCTGGTGGGGCTGGTGGGGGGACGGGTGTCTGCGGGCATGGAGCGGCTCCTGGATTGGGGGGCGGGTTACGGAGCGGGACCGGACAGACGCTCAGTGCACTGAACGAAGACGTGCAGGAATGTAGGGCTTATTTCTTGCGGCCGTCAAGATAATGCACAACTTTGCCGGTGCAGCCCGAAGCACCGCGGGGAGAGGCAAGCGCCGCAGGGAGAGGCAGGGGATCAGTCGATGCCTCGCACGATGTGCGAGTCCGAGGCCACCGCCTCCTCGTCGTCCTCCCCCGCGAGCAGCAGGGGCGGGATCCGGTCCGGCTCGGTGACGGAAGCCTGCGCGGCGAGCGGCAGGACGCCTTGGTCGAAGACAGCAGTCATCATTCCTCCTCTGTGGGGCGGGGCGTCAGATGTCACGCGGATTACCGACAGTCGACGTCGAATTTCTCAGGCCTCAGACTCGCCCGACTCGGCCAAGAGCCTCGGGGTACAAGTGAGCCATAATGTGGTCCATATTCTTCGTTGCCCCCAAGCAGGTCAAGGGTGCCCACAACGGCCGGATCACGCCCTTGAACTGACCAGCCCACTGCGCACAGCGCAACGTCGGCCACTCTCATCCGCCGCCGGAGCGATCCATCAAAAGGTTACAAACCCGAGCAAGGCCCAACATGGCACCACGGAAGGTGATTCATTTTTTTCGCCAAATGACAGGTGGTAGTTGAATATACGCACGCCACTCACCAGAATGAGGCAGGAATGTTCGATGAAACGACTTGAAAGCACGCTGCCGCTGGTGCCAGCTGCTTGACCGATTGACACCAAAGGCTGAGGGTGACCTGTTCATGTTGATCTGCCGCGTTGCATCCGACGCCAGGACGGACATATGCCGGGGCGGTAGTCGCTCCACCCGCTCTGACCTGCATTTATCAGCCTCCTGTCGCTGACAGGGGTTGCGGACGGGCACAACAGCCCGAGCGGTTGACCATCTTTTTCATGGTCGGTGTCGATCTCGCCGAACATGCCTTGCCTGCGAGTTCCGGGAAATGTGGCCCATTCCCGCCCCCCCACACGTGCTGCGCTTCTGAACTGACGAGGGACTTTCCATGCGGGTACTTGTAATCGAGGACGAGGCGGCGACTGCGGAATCAATCGTGAGCGGCCTGCGTCGCCACGGTTTCGAAGCCGATTGGGTGGATTCAGGAAAACGAGCTCTCGAGAATCATCAGAAAGCCGATTTCATCGTGCTCGACCTCGGTTTACCGGACACCGACGGCCTGGAAGTCTGCCGCCGGATAAGAAATGTGAGCGACACCCCCATCATCGCCGTCGCCGAGAGACAGAACGAGTTGGAGCGGGTACTCGGACTACAGGCCGGATCCGACGACTGCATCGATCGTTCCTATGGAATACACGAGTTGGTGGCACGTATCCAGGCCATTATGCGGCGCATCAGGCCGGCGAACAGCACGGCGGGCGGCCTCATCACCCACGGCCCCCTGAGCATCGACATCTCCTCACGTGAGGTGCGGCTCCACGACGAGCCGATGTCCCTCACCCGCAAGGAGTTCGACCTGCTCCGCGCGCTCACCTCGCAGCCGGGCACCGTGCTGACCCGGCAGGACCTGATGGCCCAGGTCTGGCACGACACCTGGGCCAAGGGCCGCACCATCGACACACACGTCAACAGCCTGCGCGGCAAGCTCGGTTGCAGCGACTGGATCGTCACCGTCCGCGGCGTGGGCTTCCGGTTCGTCCCGTGGGAGGACGTCCACACCCGGTACGGGAGGGAGTCGGCGTAGCACGCGAGCCCCGGTCAGCTCTCCGGCGTACCACGGCGGGCCCGTCCACGACCGCGCTCGGCGAACGTGCCGCGCACGTCCTCCGCGTGGTAAAAGGTTCGCCCCGCCCGGCTGCGACGGCGCCAGCGCCGCTCGCTGGCGAGGCGGTAGACGGTGCCGGTGCTCACCTCCCACAGGCGGGCGATGTCCCCGGCGGCCAGCCACAGCACCGTGGCGGGCGCCGGGCCCGGCGCCGACTCGTCCACGGCGGCCGGGAGAACCGGGGTGCCGGTCGGGGCCAGCCGGGACCGGAGTGCCACCCATTCCCACGGCGCCCAGGCATGGCCGTCGTTCCTCGAACAGACGATTCCGGCACCCCGCCCCGTCCGCTTCCCCCCACCGTGCCCGAGCTCGGCGCCGGTCCTACGGGGGTCGTCACCCGCGGGACCTCCCGGCACCGGACCCCGCTCCCCTTCGCCGGCTCCCCCCGGGCCGTGGGCCACGAGCGTGCCCGCGCAGTCCTCGATGAGGCAGGGGCCGACCGGTACGCCCGGTGTCGGAGGGGGTTCGACGACCCCGCGCGCCCGCCGGGCCAGCCGGCCCGCCTCAGTGGTCAGATCGGCGACCGCGTCGTGCGCGGCCAGCCAGTCCACGTGCCGCAGCAGGAACCCGGTGAGTTCGGGGACCGTGCGCCGAGGCGCGGCCACGCCTCGTTCATCGACCACCAGTCCGCTCCATGACGCGAGCATCCGGAGCATGGCGGAACGCGCGTCCGCCGCAGCCGTGTTGAGCGGGATCCCCCGCAGGGCGCCGCCACCCGAGGGGCGTTCCTCCCACCGTCTGGTGCGCGTGCCGCTGAGGACCCGGCCGCACTCCTCGTACAGCCCTGGCAGGGAGACGAGCGTGGCGGTGAGGGCGAGCAAGCAGTCCCCGCACAGCTTGCTCCCGGGTATTCGGTCGCCGAAATCACGGGGTGCCTGCATCGCCTTTCCGGTGCAATGGGATTCCGCAATCCGGACCTGGCGGCCAGTTTCCGCGAGGGTAGCGGGTAACATCGACTGCTTTTTCTCGGAACACCACGCCCCCTCGCATTCGGCGCGCGTTTGTCGCCATCGGCTCGGCTGCTGCCGCATCGCCATCGCAGTTCCTCTCGGTGGGTACCGGGTGTACAGGGAAATCATGCGTACACGGGCTTCCAGCGAATCCTGAGGAGGCGTCTTGTGACGTGATTCTGGCGGTTCTCTTGGCTACGGCCGACTTCCTTGGCGGGTTACCTGCGGTTCACTGTTGCAACTGATGCGCTACTGACCATCCGCTCGCATTCTGGTCACGGATCTGACCCTCCCCTGACACGAGCAGAGCCGCGCTGACCGGTCCGGCCGCGCGACGGGCCGGTCAGCGGGACGGGGTCGCCGGGGGCTGCTCCTGGGCCACGGCGTGATCGAGGACGCGCCCCAGGAGAGCGGTCAGCTGCTCCCGTTCCTGGGGGGAGAGGGGGGCGAGCAGGTCACCCTGGGCGTCGTCCAGCGCCTCGCCGATCGAGCGGAGCCGGGCCCGGCCCTCCCCGGTCACGGTGACCGTGTTGCGCCGCCGGTCGGCCTGGTCGACGACCCGCACCACCAGGCCGGCGGCAGCGAGCTCATTGACCGCCTCGACGATGTAGCTGCGGTCGATGCCACAGCGCCGGCCCAGGTCGGCCTGGCTGGCGGGCCCGAACTCGTCGAGGGCCGCGAGCAGCGCGAAGTGGTAGCGGCGGGCACCGACGCCTGCCAGCGACTGGCTGACCAGCCGCGCGGCGCGAGTGGCAATCTGCGTGACGAGCCAGCTCGGCGTCGCACGCAGCCTGGCCGGGGCCTTCGAGGCAACTGTGAGGTCCACCTGGCCAAAATATCAGCTCTGTTGGCCTGACCCACGATCGTGCTACGTTGGCCTGACCAACGTTTGCGGGTCCGGGGGGCGCCACGGGTACCCGTACGCCTGCCCAGTAGGGAGCCAACTCCGCCATGATTCTCGTCACCGGAGCCACCGGAAATGTCGGACGAAATGTTGTCCAACAGCTTCTGGAAGCGGGAGAGAAGGTCCGGGCCGTCACCCGCAACCCGGAGAATTCTGGATTACCGGACGATGTCGAGGTGATTGCCGGCGACTTTTCGCGCCCCGAGACCCTGTCCGAATCACTGAAGAGTGTCGACCGCGCTTTCCTCTTCCCCGTCTTCGGTCAGCTCGGCGGATTTCTCGACGCCGCCACCGCGGCAGGCGTCGAGCACATCGCGATGCTCTCGTCGTCGGCCATCGAATTCGAGGACCCGGGCTTCATCGGCCAGGTGCACCTCGAGTGTGAGAACGCGGTGACGGGCTCAGGCATCTCGAGGACCTTCGTCCGCGCGGGTCTGTTCATGCTCAACGACCTCGGCTGGGCCGGGCAGATCAACAACGGCGGGGTCGTGCGGACCGCCTACGGCACCGCCGCCGCGGCTCCGGTGGACGAGCGGGACATCGCGGCCGTGGCCGTCGCCTCGCTCCTCTCCCCCGAGGACGGTGCGGTGCACAGCCTGACGGGTCCGCAGTCGCTCACCCAGATCGACCGCGTCCGGATCATCGGCGAGACGCTCGGCCGGCCCGTGGAGTTCGAGGAGCTGCCTCGGGAGGCCGCGCTCGGTCACCTCAGCCGGCACATGCCGCCGGACGCGGCGGAGTACCTGCTCGACCAGCTCGCCTCGTGGCAGGGCATCACCGCGGAGGTCCTGCCGACCATCGAGCAGGTGACCGGTCGGCCGGCCCACACCTACGCCCAGTGGGTCGCCCACCACGCGGCGGATTTCTCCTGAGTGGCTGATTTTCACGCATCGCCTGTCGTGTGGCCCGGAGCTTTTCATGCTCCGGGCGGCGCGGCGGGCCGCTCGTGCTGCCGCGATACAGAAAAGCGGCACACGGGGCGGGAACAAGGCACGCGGAGGGAAAAACAACCGGGCCGGATTTCCCCTGCGGATTCCACGGAATCGTATGGGGGAAATCTGACCCGGTCCTGTCCTTCGGCCGGTCTACGCCGTGGCCGGAGGAATGTTGTGATTGATACGGAAGATGTTCCCCGAGTCATACACGGCCTTGATTTTCCGTAGCCGTTCGTGGTCCTCCGGGCGGTAGCCGCGGGAAACGTCCTCGGGTGTGCGGTCCAGGCTGAACATGAACGTGGGCAGCAGCGCTCCCGTGTCCCACTTCGCCAGCCGGTCGAGCACCAGCTGCTCCGCGGCCCGGGAGCGCTCGGCGGCCTCTGTCCCGGGCGGTGCGGGCATGCTCATGAAGACGTGAAAGGCGCCCTCGGGCAGTCCCAGCGCGGACGGTACGGCCCCGGGCCGCGCCAGGGCACCACCCAGGTGACGGATCTCGACCCCGCCCGGCGGCAGCTGACCGTGGTCGTGACCTGCCACGTCGAGCAGCGCGGCGACCGCCTCGGCGTCGAGTTCGCGCAGCAGGGCCGTCCGGCACCAGGCATAGGTCGGCCGGAAGGGGTCGTGGTAGATCTCGCCGACCCGGGTGTACGGCATCTCGGCGACCTCGTCCCGCTCCGGGCCCAGCCCGCGCAGGGGGGCGACCAGGCGTTCCCCCTCCTCCTCCGAGCCGGTGAAGGCGATCCGCACATGGACGACGAACCGGCCCCGGTTCTGCTCCGGCACCGCCGGGTGGTCGGGGAAACGCAGCAGGATGATCGAGGAGTTCATCTCCTCCGGCAGTCCGTTCAGCCAGGAGAAGTAGGCGGGCACGACCCGGTCGGCCTCCTCGCCAGGGAAGAAGAACCCGCCGCCGTACAGCCGGGTGACGGGCACCAGATCGATCTCGGCCGCCGTCACCACGCCGAAGTTGCCACGCCCGCCGCGTACCGCCCAGAACAGGTCGGGCTCGGAGTCCGGTGTGACGGTACGCAGGGTGCCGTCGGCGGTGACCAGGTCGAACGACCGTACCCGGTGGGTGGCGAAGCCGAAGGTACGGCCGAGGACCGGCAGTCCCCCGCCCGTCAGGTACCCCATCACGCCGACGTCCGGCGAGGAGCCGTTGAGCGGAGCGAGGCCCGACTTCGCGGTCTCCGCGACCACCTGGCCCCAGCGCAGGCCGGCCCCCACCCGCGCGGTGCGCGCCTCGGGGTCCACGGTCAGTTCGGTCAGCTCACCGGTGTGGACGAGGACGGCCCCGTCGGCCGGCAGCACGGCGCCGTGGCCGGTCGACTGGACGGCGACCGGCAGATCGTGCGCGACGGCGTACCTGACGGCGGCGGCCACGTCCCGCGCGGAGGACGGGACCACGATCACCGAGGGCCGGTGGTCGACCGTCAGATTCCACCCGCTGCGCAGCTCGTCGAATGAATCGTCGCCGGGGAATAAGATCCGTCCGGCCACGGAGGAACGTAGCTCCTCGGCAGGGTTCGTTGGCACATCTTCGCCTTTCTCAGCGCACTCGTCGGCCCGTCCTTAAACGGGGCGCGCGACTCCCTTCGGGGAATCATCCATCAATAGTAGTGGGTGTTTGTTAAAGGCCTATAGCGGGTGTGCGTAATCATGGGGCTGATTTCCGGGAATCCGATCCCGACCCTTCCCGATTTCCACCTGAGACCGAAAGAATCAAGCCATCTTCGTCGGGCGGAGGGTGTCGCCCCAGAGGCACTCCTCCAAAAAGCCGAGCATCCTCAGGTGGTACGAGCGCGCGGCCCAGCCGAGGCTGATGTTGTGGCCCGCATGCGGCTGCCGCTCGGTGGAGACCACGGCCCTGGGGAACATCCCGCGCAGCTCGCCCAGCGCCCGCGGATCGTGCCGCCAGCGGCGTTCGTGCTCGGCGAAGGTGAACCGTACGGGCAGCCGTACGCCCGCCGCGAGTTCCGCCAACGTCCGTTCCCAGTAAGGGAGTTCGGCCACCTCGCGGGGCGGTGCGGGGGTGGTGAGGGCAGCGGCCAGCCGGAAGGTGTCCGGCGGGTACAGGCCCAGCGGCCCCCAGTTGTTCATGCGCGACGCCGCGCTCCACCGGCCGGGCGGGAGGCCCGCCGCACCCTGGGCGAAGCGGTGGCCGCAGCCGGAGACCGCCAGCCCGCGCAGCGGAAGTTCGCCGTGCCGGGCGGCCAGGGTGAGGGCGACCTTGCCGCCGTACGAGTGCGCCAGGACGAAGTAGCCGGCACCCAGCGGGTGGGTGTCCGCGAACGCGGCCAGGGCGGTGGCGAGCAACGCCGTCTGCTCGGCGAGGGGTAGGCCCTCCGGCAGTGCCCCCGCGGACCGGCCGTAGCCGGGGCGGTCGACGGCCAGGACCTGGTGGCCGAGGCTCGCGGCCAGGGTGAGCAGGGAGAGGTCCCGGTGTGCGGCGCCATGGAAGTAGCCCGCGCGCATCCCGCCGCCGTGGACGGCGACCACGGTGGCCCGGGGCGGGGTCCGCGGGTCCCCCGCGAGCAGCCCGGAGAGCCGGATGCCACCGCCGGCGTCCAGCAGGACCTCCCGTACGGAGGTGTCGGCGCCCGGGGCCGGGACGCTCGGCGCCGCCGTCCTCATCCGCCCGCCCCGCCGGTGAGCGCGGGCCGCGCCCCGTGCAGGTACGGATGGCGTGTCCGGCCTTCCCTCAGGACCGTTCCCCACCAGGCGAGCTGGTCGAGCAGGGCCTTCGCCGCGACGGCACACCCCTCCCGGTCCCGTGGGTTGCCCTCCGAGTCGAACAGGTCCCACACACCGTGGAAGCTGACCGTGTCGCGGACCGCCACGGCGTGGAGTTCGCCGAGGACCTGTCGGAGGTGTTCGACGGCGCGCAGGCCTCCGGAGCGCCCGCCGTAGGAGACGAAGCCGACCGGTTTGGCCTGCCATTCGCTGTCGTGCCAGTCGATCAGCGCTTTCAGCGAGGCCGGGAACGAGCGGTTGTACTCGGGCGTGACCAGCACGAACACATCGGCGAGGGCCAGACGCGGGGTCAGGTCGGCGAGTTGGGCGGCGACTTCGGGCGACGTGGCCGCCACCGGCTCGGCGGGCAGCGTGTACGCGGCCAGATCGACGATGTCCGTGCGCAGACCGCCGTACCGCCGTGCTTGGCCGGCGAACCAGTGAGCGACGGTCGCCCCGGTACTGCCCGGTCGGCCACTGCCGGCCACGACGGCCAGCCGTAGGGGGTCGTGCGCCATGGAAGCTCCCATCGGGTGGCGGGACATCAGGTGGCGGGACATCAGGTGAAGTCGGCGACGTGGTCCTCGGCCCAGCGGCGGAAGGTACGGCCCGGCCTGCCGAGGAACCGGTCCACGGGGGAGATCGGGTGCGGGGCGTCGACCAGCTGCGCGAACATCCGCAGACGGGCCTCGATCGCGCCCGGAGGGATGCCGACCTCGGCCATCTCCTTGCGCGCCTCGTCATGGGTGATCTCCTCGAACCTCACCGGCCTGCCGACCGCCTCGCCGATGAGACGGGCTCGGTCCGCGTAGGTGATCGACTCCGGGCCGCTGAACAGCGGCTTCGTGCCGAGCAGTTCGTCGGTGAGCAGTGCGCGGGCGCCGATCTCGGCGATGTCCCGCTCGTGCAGCGGGGCGGAGTGCGCGCGGGCGTACGGGCCCCGGGCCACGCCCGTCGCCCTGATCTGCTCGCGCCATTCGAGGGCGGTGACGGCCAGGCCGCCCGCCGGGTGCAGGGCCGTCCACTCCAGGCCGGACTCCTCGATCCGGCGTTCCAGGTCGCGGTGGCGCACGGCGATGAAGTTCTTCGGATCGTCGTCAAGGGCCGTGTAGGACGACAGGGCGACGATGCGCCGGACACCGTGTTCGCGGGCGCGGCGGATCAGTTCGGCGGGGCCCTCCGGGAAGGCGGCGAGGACGAAGAAGACGGCGTCGATCCCGTCGAGGGGCAGGTCTTCCGTACGTGCGGCCTCCACCCCCTCGGGCAGGCCGGCGCGGGAGGGGTCGCGGGTCAGGCCCCGTACCCGCTGTCCCGCAGCCAGCAGCAGATCGACGAGGGGGCGGCCGACGTGCCCGGTCGCACCGGTGACGAGTATCACGATGGGTCTCCCAAAGGGGCGTTCAGATGTCTGGGCAAGGGTGTGCGGTGCCGCGCGGGTCAGGCCGTGCTTCCCCGGGTGTAGTCGAGTGCCGCCGGTTCGAACTGCATGACGGCGTGGCTCGCGACCGAGCGGATGTCGCGCCAGAAACGCTGGAGCGGGTGGTGGTCCTCCTGAGCGCGGGTGCCGCCGGTGCGCAGGAGGAGGTCGGCCGCGTCGGTGAGGAGTTCCAGGGCCAGGGCGGCGTCCCGGCGGCTGCGCCGGACCAGGGCCGGGGTCAGCACCGCGCGGTCCGCGGTGTCGGCGACGCGTTCGACCAGGAGCCCGGCCGCGTCGACGAGGCCGGCGGCGCGGGCGTAGCCGACCTGGTAGGCCTGTGCGGCCTCGGCACGGGGGCCGCCCGGCGGGACGGAGAGACCGGTCGCCGCCGCGTTCAGCGCGCCGTGCGCGGCGCCCAGGGCCGGCGCGACGAAGGTCAGTCCGTTGACGGCGAGGGTCGGCAGCGGCGGCCCGGGAACACCGACGGTACGGCCCTGCATGGCGTCTGCACGAACGCAGGTCCGGTACTCGGGGACGAACACGTCCTCCAGGACGAGGGTGTGACTCCCGGTACCGCGCATCCCCAGGGAGTGCCAGGTGTCGCGGTACGAGAAGTCACTACGCGGCACAAGAAAGAACCGGGGCCCACCCTTACCACCCCCGGCCCCACCCGGTCCCCCGGCACCGGGCCCACCAGAGCCGAGCCCACCAGAGCCGGGCCCACCTGCCACGGCACCGGGCCGGCCCATGCCCGGGACACCGGCAGCGCCCGCGCCAGGCCCGGCTGGCGCGGCGCCGGGCCGGGCCGTAGCCGGGACTCCGGCAGCGCCGGCGGTGCCGGGGTCGGCCGGACCCGGCATCGCAGCACCCGGCATCGCAGGGCCCGCCAGAAGGGCCCAGTCGGCGTACTCGACGCCGCTCGCGAAGGTCCACTCGCCGGTCAGCCGCCAGCCGTCCTCCGTGCGTTCGGCGGCGCCGAGGGGTTTGTTGACCACGACCACGCGGGCGTCGGGGCCGGCCGCCCAGACGTCGGACTGGGCCTGCTCGGGGAGGCAGGCGACGTATCGGGGCCCGAAGGCGAACAGGGAGGCGAGCCAAGCCGTCGCGGAGCACTCCTCGCCGAGCGCGGCCACAGCCCGGGTGAGGCCGGCGAAGGTGCCCGGGTCACCGCCGTGGGCGCGCGGCACGAACCAGCGCGCGAAGCCCACGTCGGTCAGCGCCTGGATCACCTCGGGCTGCACCCGCCGTTCGCTGTCGGCCTTCTCCGCCTGCGCGCCCGCCAGCGCGGCGGCCTCACGCACTGCCCGCGGTGCGGACGCCAGCGGGGAGGAGCCGTCGGCCAGCAGGTCCGGCCAGGTCTCGGTGCGCAACTCCGCGCTGGTCTCGAAGGTGGTGCGGTGCACGACCGTGCCGTCAGGCGTGTGGACCTCCGCGGGTCCGGAGCCGGTGTAGATGCTGCCGGAGCGGCGGGCCCGTACGACGACCTCGACATAGCCCGGCCGGCCCGTCTCGGGGGCGAGCGTCTCCCTGAAGACGTACATGAACCCGTCCTCCGTCGGTTCCCAGGTACCCCGCCCGGTGCTGATGGGCGTGACCAGGGTCAGCTCGCCGTCGGGGGCGAAAGAGATCGTGAAGGTCTCCGTCCGGCCGTCGTGGACGGCCGTACCGGTCCAGAGGCCGACCGGCGTCGAATGCCCGAAATCGTCCCTCGCGGGCGCGTCCGGACCGTCGTTCAGAGGTGTGACCATTTTTCGTCCCTCCAGAAAAAGTGACCGTGTGCTTATTTGTGATCGCTTGTATATTTCTTGTGCCCCGGCCGGATGCGGCCGGGCTGAGGCCACCCCGCGTGAAAGTCCGGACCGGGGCCCCGAGCCGCTCCCCGTGCGGAGATCCCGCAGATCGCGCGACCCCACCGACCGCACCGTTGACAGGAGTCGTCATGTCCGTCGAAGAACGGCCCGTCGCCGCCAGAGGAGCGACGCCCTCCCCCGAACACCAGGGCCTCGCCCTGACCGTGCTCGCGACCGCCCAGCTGATGATCATCCTGGACAGCACGATCATGAACATCGCGCTGCCCAGCCTTCAGGAAGACCTCGGCATCGACAGCGGCCGACTGGCTTGGGTCGTCACCGCGTACGTGCTCGCCTTCGGCGGTCTGCTGCTGATCGGCGGCCGGGCAGGCGACATCTTCGGCCGCCGCCGGGTGTTCCGGGCCGGGCTCACCGTGTTCACGCTCGCCTCGTTAGTCGGCGGCCTGGCGCCCAACGAGACCGTGCTGATCGCCGCCCGCGCTCTGCAGGGCGCCGCCGGTGCCGTCGTCGCTCCCTCCACGCTCGCCCTGATCGTCGCCACCTTCGCCGAAGGACCCGCCCGCCGCCGGGCGATGGGGGTCTACGGCTCGATGAACGGCGTGGGCTCCACCCTCGGCCTGCTGCTCGGCGGCATCCTCACCGCGTCCCTGAGCTGGCGCTGGGTGCTTCTGGTGAACGTGCCGATCGGTGTCGCCGTCCTGGCCGGCACCCGACTGCTGAAGGACGCCGGCCACAATCCCGGCCGCCTCGACGTCCGCGGCGCGCTGACCGGCACCGTCGGCATGACGTCGCTGGTGTACGGCATCGCCCGGGGCGGCGAGGAGGGCTGGGGCGACCCGCTGACCCTCGGCACACTGCTGCTCGGGGTCGTCCTGCTCGGAGTGTTCCTGGTCCTCCAACGGAGCACCCCGCAGCCGATGATGCCGCTGCGCCTGCTGAAGGACCGCAACCGCGGCGGCGTGTACGGCGCCATGCTGCTCATCGGCGCGGGCATGTTCGCCATGTACTACTTCCTCACCCTGTACATGCAGCAGATCCTCGGCTGGTCGGCCCTTCGCACCGGGGTGTCCTATCTGCCGCTCAGCCTCGGCATGTTCGTCGCCGGCGGCTTCCTCGCGCCCCGTCTCGCGGCGCGCTTCCCCACCCGCGCGGTGACCGGTCCCGGTCTGGCCCTCTCCGTACTCGGGGTGCTGTGGCTCGCCATGCTGACCCCGGACTCGTCGTACGCGTTCCATCTGGCGCCGGCCATGCTCCTGACCTCGGTGGGGCTCGGCCTGTGTTTCGTCCCCCTGACCATCCGGGTCGTCGGCAGCGTCGATCCCCGGGAGACGGGCATCGCCTCGGGGGTGCTGCAGACCACCACGCAGGTCGGCGGCGCCCTCGGCCTGTCGCTTCTACCGGGTATCGCCGTCGGCGCGGCCGACAGCCGGCTCCCGGCGGCCTCCGAATCGTTCTTCCGGGCCGTGGCCGAGGACGACGGCGCTCTGCGGGCGCGGGCTGCCGACGCCCTGACCCACGGGTACGGTCAGGCGTTCCTGGTCGTGGCGTGCCTCTACGCGGTGGCCATGGTGACGGTCCTGGCCGCCGTGAACGCGACACGGCCCCGGCAGTCCTAGGCGGGGGTCGGTGTGAGCATGCGAAAGGAAGAGGTCGTCATGACGCACAGCCGAACGGGGCAGGCCGCTCCGGTCCTGCCGAGGCCGGACGGCAAGGGCGACCGCACCCGGCGCCGCATCCTTGTGGCCGCCCGCAGGACCTTCGCCCAGTACGGCTACGAGCGGGCGACGATTCGGCTGATCGCCGACGCCGCCGAGGCGCACAAGTCGTCGGTCATGCAGTACTTCGGGACGAAGGAGCAGCTCTTCAAGGAGGCCGTACGCTTCGACATCCCGATCGACGAGCTGACCACTCCCGACCCTGCTTCGACCGCCGAGAACTATCTGCGGACCATGCTGGGCAGGTGGGCGTCGAGTCCGGACAGCCCGATGGCGGTCCTCGTGCGAACCAGCATGACCAGCGAGGAGGCCGCGGAGGAACTGCGCACCCTGGTGACCACCCAGTCCGTGGACGCCATCGCCGAGCACATCGACCTGCCCGACGCCCGGATCCGGGCCGGTCTGTTCTCCGTGATGATGCTGGGCATCGCCAGCGGCCGCTATCTGCTGCGCGTGCCGGACGTCAGCGAGCCGGACCTGGAGGACGTGGTGCGGGTGGCGGCACCGGTGATCCGCGCCCTGATCTCGGGCGAGCCGGAAGGGCGGGGGTGCGCCGAAACGGCCCTCGGACAGGCGGAGAAGGCGGAGACGGACGATGCGGAACAAGGGGAAGGGGAAGGGGAAGGGGAAGGGGAAGTGACGGTGAAAGGGGGAGCGGGCGCGGGCGCCGGGAACGGCGGCTGAGCCGGCCTCATACGCGCGCCCCTCCTCCGCGCACGGCCTCCAGACGACGCAGGGCCGCCGTCCAGGTGGCCCAGCAGTCCCCCCGCTCCGTGGGCAGCATGCACACCACCTCGGTGGCCCCGGAGCGTACGGACCGGTGGCGGCGGGCCGGAGCCGACAGGGAGTTGCCGGGGCCCGTTTCGACCAGGACGTACTCGCCGTCGTCGAGGAGTCCCGCCAGTGCCTGCCAGTACATCACCGGCTCGGCCATCTGCCGGGCCCAGAACGCCGGATCGACCGCTTCCTCCGCCCGGACCGGGAGACCGGTGCGGGCGGAACGGACCGTGATCCTCGGCGGGGCCGGCGACTCGGCGGCGACGGCCTCCTCGAAGACGAGCGCGGCCTCGTCGAGCACGGGCGAGTGGAACGGCTCATGCGCCCGCACCCGCCGTGTCACCAGTCCGGCGTCCCTGAGGGCGAGGTCGACCGTGCCGAGCAGTGTCTCCGGGCCTGCGAGCACGGTCTGCGCGGGGGCGTTGACCGCGCCGACGACCAGGCCCCGCTCCATGAGGTCGGGGTCCAGCCGGGACTCCACGTGCTCGGGAGTGGCGGCGACCGCGAGCAGTCCCCCGGCGGGCGCGGTCTCCAGGACCCGGCAGCGGGCCAGCATGATGCGGGCGGCTCCCGGCAGGTCGAACACGCCTGCCAGGGTGGCCGCCGCGAGTTCGCCGACGCTGTGTCCGAGCAGCACCGCGGGTCGCAGGCCGCGCTGCTGGAGCAACAGGCCCACCGCATAGCCGACGGCGAAGAGCAGCGGCTGTGCGCGCCGTCCCGCGTCGATGGGGAGGAGAGGGTCCGGCCCGAGCCAGTCGGCCCGGATCCGTCGTCCCTCCTCCCCCATCAGCTCCAGGAACTCGTCAACGATCACCCGGAAGTCGGGCTCCCGCTCGTACAGCGGTACGGCCATCCGCGCGTACTGGGCACCCTGCCCCGGCAGCAGCAGGGCGACGGGCCGTTCGTCTCCGAAGCGGTCGGCATCGGTCATCGGTCAGCTCTCCTGGGGGTCATCTGCGCCAGCTGCGGGACGGGCTGAACAGGGCCTGCCGTTCGGGGCGGCGCCAGCGGACCCGGGAGCGGTTCGGGGGGCCGTGGTCGTCCGCCGCGCGGGACAGGGCTGCCAGCAGGACCGCGGTCACCGCGGCGATCTCCTCCGGGGCGGCACGGCCCCGTACGACCAGCACCGCACGCCGGTCGCTCATTGCGGCGGGTTGCCGTGCTTGCGGTGGGGCAGCTCGGCGTGTTTCGCGTGGAGCATCGCCAGGGAGGCGATGAGGACCTGTCGTGTGCGGACCGGGTCGATGACCTCGTCGACCAGGCCTCGTTCGGCCGCGTAGTACGGATGCATGAGCTCGGACTTGTACTCCTTGACCTTGCGGGCCCGCACGGCCTCGGGGTCGTCGGCCTCGGCGATCTGGCGGCGGAAGATGACGTTGGCGGCACCTTCGGCGCCCATCACGGCGATCTCGTTCGTCGGCCAGGCGTAGGTGAGGTCGGCGCCGATGGACTGGCTGTCCATGACGATGTACGCGCCTCCGTACGCCTTGCGCAGGATCAGTGAGATCCGGGGCACGGTCGCGTTGCAGTAGGCGTAGAGGAGCTTCGCGCCGTGGCGGATGATGCCCCCGTGTTCCTGGTCGACGCCGGGGAGGAACCCGGGGACGTCCAGGAGCGTGACGATCGGGATGTTGAACGCGTCGCACATCTGCACGAAACGCCCGCCCTTTTCGGAGGCGTGGATGTCCAGGACGCCCGCCATGCTCTGCGGCTGGTTGGCGACGATGCCGACCACCTGACCGTCCAGCCGGGCCAGCGCGCAGATCAGGTTGCGCGCCCAGCGCTCGTGGATCTCGAGGTACTCGCCGTCGTCGACGAGTTCCTCGATGACCCGGGTCATGTCGTACGGCCGGTTGCCGTCCTCCGGCACCAGGGTCAGCAGGGACTCCGTCAGCCGGTCGGCGGGGTCGTCGCAGAACACCGACGGCGGGTTCTCACGGTTGTTGGGCGGCAGGAGGGAGAGCAGATGGCGCACGTCAGCGATGCAGGTCTCCTCGTCGTCGTACGCGAAGTGCGCCACGCCGCTGGTCTCGGCGTGCACGTCGGCGCCGCCGAGGCCGTTCTGGGTGATCTCCTCGCCGGTGACCGCCTTCACGACGTCCGGACCGGTGATGAACATCTGCGAGGTCTCGCGGACCATGAAGACGAAGTCGGTGAGGGCGGGCGAGTAGGCCGCGCCGCCGGCGCACGGGCCCAGCATCACGCTGATCTGCGGGATGACCCCGGACGCCTTGGTGTTGCGCTGGAAGATGCCCCCGTACCCGGCCAGGGCCGAGACGCCCTCCTGGATCCGGGCGCCCGCGCCGTCGTTCAGCGACACCAGGGGCGCCCCGGCGGCCAGCGCCATGTCCATGATCTTGTGGATCTTCGTGGCGTGGGCCTCGCCCAGCGCGCCGCCGAAGATGCGGAAGTCGTGGGCGTACACGAAGACCGTACGGCCCTCCACCATGCCCCAGCCGGTGATGACACCGTCGGTGTACGGCTTCTTGGTGTCCAGGCCGAATCCGGTGGCCCGGTGCCGGCGCAGGGACTCGACCTCGTGGAAGGACCCGTCGTCGAGAAGCAGTTCGATGCGCTCCCGGGCGGTCAGTTTCCCCTTGGCCTTCTGCGCCTGGGTCGCCTGTTCGCTCGGGCCGCGCAGGACCCGCTCCCGCAGTGCGTGGAGTTCGGCCACTCGTGCAAGCATGTCAGGCCGCTCCTTCGGCTCGCAGGACGGCCTCCACGGTCTGCTGCACCTGCTGGGCGTCACCGCTGCGCAGGGTGGACACGCCCGGCGCGATCCGTGCGCACAGACCGCCGAGCGCCTTGCCCGGCCCGACCTCGATGAACCGGTCCACACCGTCGGCGGTCATCCGGCGGACGGCGTCGGTCCACAGCACCCGGCCGGTGAGCTGGCCGAGCAGGAGCTCCTTCGCGTGCTCCGCGCCGCGCACCAGGACGCCACCGCTGCCGGAGTAGACGGGCAGCTCGGGATCGTGGAACGGGACGGCGTCGAGGGCCTCGGCGAACGCGTCGGCGACCCGGCCCATGAGGCTGCAGTGCGCGGGGCCGCCGATCCGCAGCGCGATCACTCTGTCCGCCCCGGCTCCGCCGACGAGTTCGCAGAGCCGGTCCACGCCGGCGAGCTGCCCGGAGACCACGACCTGGGTGGGATCGTTGTGGTTGGCGATCTCCACCACGTCACCGGTCTCGGCCGCGGCCCGCAGGCAGAACTCCTCGACCTGGGGCAGGGTCAGGCCCAGCACGGCGGCCATCCGGCCCGGGACCTGCTCGGTGACCGAGGTCATCAGCTCACCGCGGGTGCGCACCAGCCGCAGCGCGGACCGCCAGTCGAGGACACCCGCGCACACCAGCGCGGAGACCTCGCCGAGGCTGTGGCCCGCCACGGCGTCCGGGGTCAGCCCGTGGTGGCGCAGCACGTCGAGCGCGGCCACGCTGCACAGCAGCATGGCCGGCTGGGTGATCCGCATGTCGGCCAGCGCTTCGGCCGGCCCTTCCCAGCACAGGGCGGAGAACGGGAAGCCGAGGATGTCGTCGGCGGGCCCGTAGTACGTGTCCTGCAGGTGCGGCCACTGTTTGACGAGATCGAGACCCATGCCGACGCGCTGCGAACCCTGGCCGGGGAACACGAAGGCGGTTCTGCCCATGGGAATCCCTCCTTCCTTGTCGGGGTGCCGGACCCGGCTCACAGGAGCGTGCCGCCGGTGGCGTCGAGGAAGGCGCCGGTGATCCAGCGAGCGTCGTCGGAGGCGAGGAAGGCCACCACACCGGCGATGTCCGCGGGCCGGCCCACCCGGCCGAAGGCGGACAGCTGCGCCATGAACTCCACCGCCTGCGGGTTGGCGAAGATCTCGCCTCCGTTGTCCGTGATGCCGGGGGCGACGCTGTTCACGGTGATGCCACGGCCGGCCAGGTGCTTGGCGTAGTGGCGGGCCAGGGTCTCCACGGCGCCTTTGGTCATCGCGTACGCGATCTCCTCGGGGTTGGCGAAGCGGGTGAGCCCGGAGGAGATGTTGATGATCCGGCCGCCGTCGCGCATGTTCGCCACGGCCCGCTGGATCACGAAGAAGGGGGCCTTGGCGTTTACCGCGACCAACCGGTCGAAGAGGTCGGGTGTGGTCTCCTCGGGGGTGACGCCGCCCATGATTCCCGCGTTGTTGACGACGATGTCGAGTTCGATGCCGCCGGTGTGCTCCTTCAGTCCTTCCTCGACGCCGTCGAACAGCGCGTCGACGTCGCCGGGCACACCGAGCGTGGCACGGACGGGGAAGGCCAGGCCGCCCGCCGCCCTGATGCCCGTGACGGTCTCCTCGGCCGCCTCCTTGTTCCGGGCGTAGTGCACGGCGACCAGCGCGCCCTCGGCGGCCAGCCGCTCGGCGACGGCCCGTCCGATGCCTCGGCTCGCGCCGGTGACCAGGGCGGTCTTGTTCGTCAGGGTTCCCATGTCGTTCCTCCTGAGGGTCGTTCGGGTCACGGGAGTGGAGCCTTCGGGGCGGGAGTCTTCGGGGCGGGAGGTGGCTCCGAACCAGCTCCGCAGTGCCTCCTCCAGCCCGTCGGTCGTGCCGGACTCGGACGTGGACGCCGTGTCTGCCCAGACCGTGTGTCCGTCCGGACGCACCAGCAGCGCACGGACCCCGGCGAGCGGGCCCTTTGTCGGGGCGTGTGCGATCACCACCCGCACCCGGTCCGCCCGGCGTGCCGCCCGTGCCCGCAGCTCCGTGTGGCCGGGCGCGTCCGGGTCGAGGTCGAGCAGCAGCCCCCGGGCCGGATGGAGCAGTCGCGCGGTGGAGAACGCCGTGCCGAGGCCGGTGCCCAGCTCCGTGATCGGCAGCCGGGCACCCAGCCAGGGCCGGCCGGGGTCTCCCTCCGGCTGGCGGACGTCCAGGCCGCTGATCATGTTCGCGAGCAGCTCCCCGGCCGAGTCGTGGCTGAGCAGTTCGCCCAGCACCGCGCGCAGGGGAGCCGTCTCCTCGCCGCCGAGCAGGACCGAGGCCTGGGCCGCGATGTTGCCGAGGACCCGGCGTCCGACCCGGTGCCGTTCGTCGTGGTAGCTGTCCAGCAGCCCGGGCGGAGCCCAGCCGCGGACCTCGGCGGCCAGTTTCCAGCCCAGGTTCACGGCGTCCTGCAGGCCGAGGTTGAGGGCTTGGCCGCCGACCGGCATCTGTGCGTGGGCGGCGTCCCCGGCAAGCAGCACCCGGCCCTGCCGGTAGCGTGCGGCCTGCCGGCCGGCGTCGCCGAAGGCGTTCACCCACAGCGGTGTGCCGGCCGAGAGGTCTTCGCCGGTGACCTCCCGCCATACGGCGGCGACCTCCGCGAACTCCGGTTCCGTGGCCCGGACCCGGGCGGGCCGTCCGAAGCGGTGGACCATCACCCGGGTCGCTCCGTCGGGGCGGCGGCCCGCGATGGCCAGGCCCTTGGGCAGCCGTTCGAAGCGGCGGTCCGGGATGTCGATGCCCGCGACATCCGCGCGCAGCAGCTCCCGGGTGGCGTCGTGGCCCGGGAAATCGATGCCGGCGAGCCGCCGTACGGCACTGTTCTCACCGTCGCAGCCCACGGCGTACCGAGCGGTCAGCCGGACCGTGCCGCGCGCGGCCCGTGCCGTGACCTCGACGCCGTCCGCCGACTGCCGTACGCCGGTGACCTCGTGGCCCGTGCGGACGTCGGCTCCCAGCTCGGTCGCCCACTCCAGCAGCAGCTCCCGCAAACGGGGCTGGGGCACCTTCCACTGACCGGGGTACGGGCTGTCGGTGGCGCCCAGGCCCAGCGGGAGGCCGCCGAAGTGGCCGCGCGGTTCGTTCGGGGGCGGTTGCGAGCCCAGGCGTTCCAACAGGCCGCGCTGATCGAGAAGTTCCATGGTGCGTGCGTGCAGGGTGGTGGCACGGGACTCCTGCGACGGTTCGGCGAGTTGTTCCAGGACGGTCACCTCGGCGCCGCCCAGGCGCAGTTCGCCCGCGAGCAGCAGGCCCACCGGGCCTCCGCCGACGACGATCACCTGTACGGTCACGGTCTCACTCCCACGGTCATGGCCGTCGCCTCGCGGCGGGCGGCGAAGTCCAGCGCCTCGCGCCAGCCGGCGCGGCGACGCAGCAGCTGCCGGTACTTGGTGGTGTCACCGCGCCGGTTCACCAGGAGCACTCCGGTGAGCCGGTCCCCCGAACCCGACAGCGCCACGAAACGGTGGCCGTCGACATCGCCGAAGATCTCGGTGTGCTCGGCATCCGGCACGCCGAGAAACTGGATCCGCACCCCGTACCAGTCCGACCAGAAGTAGGGGACGGTGGCGCACGTCTCGTTCGCGCCGAGCGCGTTGCGGGCGGCGATCCCGCCCTGTTCGGCGGCGTTGGTCCAGTGCTCCAGCCGCATCACACGCTCGAACAGCGGGTTGTACCAGCCGGCGG
Organism: Streptomyces sp. NPDC047042; assembly: GCF_040644035.1. Taxonomy (NCBI): domain Bacteria; kingdom Bacillati; phylum Actinomycetota; class Actinomycetes; order Kitasatosporales; family Streptomycetaceae; genus Streptomyces; species Streptomyces sp. NPDC047042. The sequence goes on from NZ_JBEYVP010000021.1 coordinate 22,770, forward strand.
CGTCGCCCGCGGCGTAGACCCCCGGCAGGGAGGCGGCGAGGTCCGGGCCGCACACCACACCGTCGTCCAGGCGCAGTCCGGACCCGGCGAGCCATTCCACGGCGGGCCGCGCGCCGATCCCGGTGACGACCAGGTCGGCGTCGAGCGCGGTGCCGTCGGAGAGCACCACCCGGTCGGGCGCCACCTCGGCGACGCCCACCCCGCAGCGCAGGCCGGCACCGTGCGTGGTGTGCATCCGGGAGAGCAGCAGGCCGAGTTCCGGGCCCACGGCGCGGGCCAACGGGGTGGGCGACGCGTCGATCAGGGTGGTCTCGGCGCCCCGGGCGCGGGCCGCCGAGGCCACCTCCGCGCCGATGAACCCGGCGCCCACCACCACGACCCGGCGGGCACCGGCCAGCCGCTCACGCAGTGCGCGGGCGTCGGCCACCGTGCGCAGGCTCAGCACACCGCTTCGGTCCTCGGCGCCGGGCAGCCGCAGGGGCCGTACCCCGGTCGCGACGATCAGCCGGTCGTACGGCACCTGCCGACCGCCCGCCGCTACGGTGCGGGCCCTTGCGTCGAGCCCCTCGGCGGGCGCGCCGAGCAGCAGACGTACCCCCAACTCGTCTGTGAGCTCTGCTCGTTCGCGATAGTGCGGAACGGGAGGATCGAGGTCCGTGTGGTCGAGGAAGGACTTGGAGAGCACCGTACGGTCGTACGGCAGGTGGTTCTCCGCGCCGATCAGGGTGATCTCGCCGGTGAAGCCGGCCGTGCGGGCGCCCTCGACCGCGCGCAGGCCGGCCAGCGACGCACCGACCACGACCAGCCGTCGAATCCCGTGATGCCCCGTCACCGAGGTTTTCCCGCAAGGGCGTTGCTCAGGACGCGCAGCAGTATCCGAGGACGCAGCAGCGCGGTGCCCGGGTCGGCGAGGGAGAGCACCCGGATGAGAGCGTGGCTGACCACGGCGTCCTGTGCGGCGGCTCGCTGCACCAGACCGCTGTACGCCTGGATGAACCTGGTCTTCGGGGTCCGGTGGCCCTTCACCCCGGGAAAGCGCAGGTCGTTCACGGAGTTCGTGTCCCAGCAGGGGGCGATGGCCTCGCGGGCGAGGTCGCGCAGATAGGGCAGCGGGCGCGGTTCGGTCCCGTCGCGCAGATGACCGCGCAGGGTCAGGGCGCCCAAGGCGGCCATCGTCATCCCCTGCGCGTACACGGGGTTGAAGCTGCACACCGCGTCCCCGACGAGCAGCAGACCGTCGGGGAAGCGGGACAGTTTCTCGTAGCGGCGGCGCACACTCGCCGGGAAGCGGTGTGCCACCGGATCGCCCAGCGGCTCGGCCTGTTGGGTCACCTCGTAGAGGTCGGGTACCGGAAGGGACTTGGCGTACGCCTCGAACTCGCCGGGGTCGGTCGGCGGCATGTCGCCGAGCACACCGTTGACGGTGAGCTGGATCCGTCCCCGCTCGATCTGGGCGCAGATGCCGCCCCGCGGGTTCTCCGGCGAGGCGATGACGATGATCGCCCGTCCGTCGTAACGGGCCCCGGGCCGCACCCGGTACTCGCGGGTCGCGTATCCCACGCCGATCTCCAGCCTGTCCTCCTGGACCTGGGGATAGCCCAGCGCGGTGAGCCAGGACGGGGTGCGGGTGCCCCGGCCCATCGCGTCGACCACGAGATCGGCCTCGATCTCCCGCTCGGTGCCGCCTGTCGCCCGGTCGCGGACCCGGGCACCGTCGACCCGGCCGTGGCCGGGCGCGGTGGTCAGCGCGGTGACCTCGTGGGCCTCCAGGAGGGTCACCCCGGGCAGCTCCCGCACCCGTGCGCGAATGCGGGACTCCAGGAAGGGGCGGCTGGACGCCACCGTCACCAGGGTGCTGGGGGCCTTCCTCAACGGTCGGGCGCCGAAGAACCAGTCACCGCGCGCCACGGTGTCCTCGACCGGGGCGCCCTCCCCGGCCATCTGTTCGGTGAAGCCGGGGAACAGCTCTTCCAGAGCCTGCTGGCCCCGGGGCGACAGACCGTGGATCTGCCGCCCCTGCGGGACCCCTCGGCGTGGCCCCGGTCCCCCGGACAGCTCGTCGCGGTCGACCACGGTCACCCGCGTGTACGCCTCCGACAACACCCGCGCGGCCAGCAGCCCCGCGATACTGCCGCCCAGCACCAGGGCATGGTCGCCGACCCGGTCCGCCATGGCGGTCACCTCCTCGCTTCGCGTGTGGAATCCCGGGACCCGAGGGCCCGTTGTGGGCCCGACGGGCCCGGTCAGCCGGCCTGGGAGTGGTCGCGGCGCAGCAGCGCCCCGACGGGGCAGACCCGCACGGCCCGTTCGGCGGCCGGTTCCTGCCCGGACGGAACCTCTGCGGACGGGTCGTAGAGCACGACGAGATCGCCCTCGTCGTCGAGCCGGAACAGCTCCGGTGCGGCCTCCTCGCACAGGCCATGCCCCTCGCACCGGCCGAATTCGACAGACAGCTTCATGCGTCGGCGCTCCTCGTGATCATGTGTCGGCGCTCCTGTGCCGTGCGGGAGCCGGGTTCTCAGGGGTGCAGCACGACGGGCAGGGTCTCGATGCCGCGGATGGTGTTGTGCAACCGCCAGGTCGGCGCACCCACCTCGATTCGCCGCACCTTGCGCAGCAGCGCGTCCAGCAACGAGAGGCCCTCCAGCCGCGACAGCGCCTGGCCCACACAGCCGTGGATGCCGTGGCCGAAGCCGAGGTGCTCGGCGGCGTTGGGGCGGGTGATGTCGAAGGTCTCCGGGTTGTCCCACTGCCGTTCGTCGCGGTTGGCGGAGCCGTACAGCAGGAGCATCCGCGAGCCCGCCTTGAGCTCGGCTCCGCCGAGGACCCGGTCCCTGGTCAGGAGCCGGGTGAAGCCGCGCAGCGGGGATTCGCTCCGGACGATCTCGTTGAACGCGTTGCCCGCCAGGGACGGTTCCGCCTTCAGCAGGTCCCACTGGCCGGGATGTTCACCGAACAGCCACAGCATGCTGGAGAGCGCGCTGACCGAGGTGTCCATCGAAGGGGCGAGGAAGTCGCCGAGCAGGGCGGGCAGCAGCTCGCCCGCGATCTTCCCGGCCTGGGCGTCCTCGACGAGCTGCGCTCCCCAGGAACCGGGACGCAGATTGCCCGGCACCGACATCCGGTGCAGGAACTCGCCCATCTCCTTCAGCAGCGGGAATCCCGCCATGGTGCGCTCGTTGAGCGGGCCGAAGGCGTTGAAGCCGGCTGCCGCCCAGTCGAGGAGCCGCTCCCGGCCCTCCTCGACCGGCCAGCCCAGCAGGTCGGGCACGATGGCCAGCGGGAACGCCTGCCCGAAGTCGGTGACGGCGTCGAACTCCCCGCGTGCGATCAGCTCGTCGACCAGCCGGTTCGCCCAGTCCTCCACGTACCCCTGGACCTCGCGCAGCGCCTTCGGGGTCAGATGGCGGGCGACCAGGCCCCGCACCAGGTCGTGGTACGGCGGGTCGCTGGTGAGGCTGCTGCCGTGCTGGGCCTTGTTCAGCTGTTCGGTGATGCCGACGCCCTCGCCGGAGATGAACGACTCGTGGTCGTGCAGCGCCTCGTAGACCTCCTGGTAGCGGGCGGCGACCGACACACCGTACTGGTCGAGCCGGACCACGGGCCCCAGGTCGCGCAGGGTGCGGTAGGCGTCGTAGGGATTGAGGATCGACTCGTCGGTGTACGGATCGATGTCGGACGCGGGTATCTGGGTCAACAGCATGAGGGACTCCTGGTGGAGAAGCTCCTGATGAGGGGCTGGGGCGGCGGTGGATCAGCGACGGCTCTCGGCGTACGCCTTCGCGTGGCCGAGGGTGGCGCGGCTGTTGCCGCTGAGGGCCGCGCGGATGAATTCGTGTGCCTCGGCGATGCCCGCGTCGGGGCCGAGGATGGAGGCGATGTTCGCGGTGTTGACCGCGACCGTGTGCTGAGAGGTGGCGCGCACGCCGTTCCCGTCCTCCTCGAGAAGCCAGTAGCCGGTGTGCAGGGTCATCAGGGCCGGCAGGGTGGTCTGCTTGTAGACGATCCGCTGGTGCGGGAAGCAGACCCGGACGGAGGCGGTGGTGTGGGTCGAGCCGTCCTTGGTACGGGTGTCCATCTCCAGGGTCTGCAGGCCGGGCGCCGGTTCGCCGAGCCGGACCGAGGCCACGTGCGGCAGCCGCTCCTGCCAGAGATTCGCCTCGTTGAGAAAGTCGTAGACGTCCTTGGCCGATCCGTCGATCGGCACGCTGTCCTCGAACGACAGCAGGACCCCGCTGTCGCCGGCCACCAGTTCCACGTTGGTCTTGAGGGCGGCCAGCTCTGTCCGGGAGTTGCGGTCCACCGCCTGGTCGATCCAGGCGAGCGCCTCGGGGTCGTCGCCGACCGCCCGGTAGTCGTGCAGCAACCGGACCCGGCTGGTGTCGGCCGACAGTTCCTCGATGATCCAGCTGCCGCCCATGGCGGCGACGGGGGGTGCGGAGACCTCCTGCCGGAAGTCGATGCGCAGCGTGTCCGGATGGAGGGTGCGGCGCGAGGTCCAGTTCTTGGGCTCGCCGTTGGCGGTGGCCCAGATACGGATGCGTTCGTCGGCGCCGTGGCGTTCGAGCTGCTCGGCGTGGACGGTCGGGGGGAAGATCCGCGGCCAGTTGGCCACGTCGGCGATGAGCCGGTGGACGTCGGCGGCCGGGGCGGACACGGTGATCTCGTGTTCGACCTCGCGCAGGCCTTGCTGGGGCATGGGGGTTCGACTCCTCGCTGGGAACGGTGGCTGACGTCTGGCTCAGAAGTTGCCGAGGCCGCCGCAGACGTTGAGGGCCTGCGCGGTGATGGAGGCGGCCACGTCCGAGGCCAGATAGCCGACGAGGCCCGCCACCTCCTCGGGAGTGGAGTAGCGGCCGAGCGGGATCTTGGCCTGGAACTTCTCGAGGATGGCGTTCTCGGTCGTGTCGTACGCCGCCGCGTAACCGGCGCGCACCCGCTGCGCCATGGGCGTCTCCACGTACCCGGGGCAGACGGCGTTGACGGTGATGCCGGTGGGGGCGAGTTCGTTGCCGAGGGCCTTGGTGAAACCGACGACACCGTGCTTGGAGGCCGAGTAGGGGGCGGCGAGGACGACGCCCTGCTTGCCGGCGGTGGAGGCGATGCTGATGATGCGGCCGCGGTCCTTGTGGCGCATGCCGCCGGTGGTGAGGGCCTCCCTGGTCATCCGGAAGACACTGTTGAGATTGGTGTCGATGACATCGGCCCACAGCTCGTCGGCGAGGTCGGCGGTGACCCCGCCGCCGCTGCGGCCGGCGTTGTTCACCAGCACGTCGACCGTGCCGAAGGTGTCGACCGCACTCCGCACGAAAGCCCGTATGTCGTCCGCCGACCGCACGTCGCAGGCCCTGCCGTCGACGGTCAGGCCCTCCTCGTTCAGTTCCTTGACGGTGGCCGTGACGGATTCCTCCGTCCGTGCGCAGAGGTAGATCCGGTGGCCCTGCGCGCCCAGCGTCCTGGCCACGGCGAGGCCGATACCACTGGTCGCACCGGTGACCAGGGCGACCCGCTGCTGCTCGGTCATGTTCACTCCAGACTTCTCTTATGGGTGAGGGGGTGCCTCAGGCGCGGGTGGCCAGCAGCAGCGCGTTGACGGCGTCGACCAGACGGCGGGGGGTCTCGGCGTCGATGAGGGTCTCGTCCTCCAACTCGATGCCGTACTCGCGGCTGATGCGCGCGCCGGTCTCCAGCAGGGCCAGCGACTCGTAGCCGAGGTCCACGAACGTGACATCGTCGATGTCGCTGTCGAGGTCGAACTCCTCACCCGCGCCCTCACGGAGGATGCGGCGGAGGTCGTTCAGGGTGAACATGTTGGCGGTCATGAGGACCGGTCCTTTCGTCGAGCGGGTCGTCGGGCGTCGGATCAGTCGGCGGCGCGCACCAGGAGGGCCGAGTTGAACCCGCCGTAGCCACGGGCGATGACCAGGGCGGTGCGGATCGTGGCGGCGCGGGGGGCACCGGTGACGAGGTCGAGGCCGTACGCGGGGTCGGCGGTCACGTTGACGGTGGGCGGGATCAGACCGTCCCGGATGGACAGCAGGGCCGCCGTCACGTCGAGCGAGCCCGCCCCGGAGTAGAGGCGGCCGGTCATGGTCTTGGGTGCGGTCACCGGGACCAGGCCGGTGCCGAACACCTCGTTGATCGCGGCGGCCTCGGCCCGGTCCAGGTCGGGCACGCCGGCCGCGTCCGCGAAGACCAGGTCCACCTCGTCCGGCGCCACGCCCGCGTCGTCGAGGGCAAGACGCAGGGCGCGGGACAGCGCGGGCGGACGCCCGCTGCCGGGCCGGGGGTCGGTGGTCGCGCCGTAGCCCGCGATCTCGCCGTAGACCTCGGCGCCCCGCTCCCGGGCGTGCTCGGCGGCCTCCAGCACCAGCAGGGCACCGCCCTCGCCGGGCACATGGCCGCGCGCTCCGCGGTCGAAGGGCAGATAGGCCCTGCCGGGGTCGGTCGCGGTGCTCATCCGGTCGGCGGCCATCTGGGCCACCCACCCCCAGGGGCAGATGGAGCCGTCGACACCACCCGAGACCACCAGCTTGGTGCCCTTGCGGATCTGCCTGCGGGCCTGGGCGAGCGCGTCGAGTCCGCCCGCCTGGTCGCTGACGACGACCCCACTGGGGCCCTTCATGCCGTGCCGGATGGAGATCTGGCCGGTGTTGACGGCGTAGAACCAGGCGTACGACTGATAGGCGCTGACGTACTTGCCGCCTTTGCTCCACAGGTTCTCCAGCTCGCGCTGGCCGAACTCGAAGCCGCCGGCGGAGGCCGCGGTGATCACCCCGGCGTCGAATTCGGCGAGGTCTCCCTCCTTGACCCCGGCGTCGGCCAGCGCCCAGTCGGCGGCGGCCAGCGCGAGCCGGGTCATGTGGTCGGTCTGCGGGATGAGCCGGCTCTGCAGATGCTCCTTGGCGACGAAGCCGGGCACCTCACCGGCCAACCGCGCGGGGTACTGGGAGGCGTCGAACCGGCCGACCGGCCGGATACCGCTGACGCCCTGCCTGGTGGCCTCCCAGTAGGCGTCGGTGCCGAGGCCGTTGGGCGCGGTCACTCCCAGTCCTGTGACGACGACGGACGTGCTCATACGGTCCTCCTGTCGGGCCGAGCCAGGACCATCGCGCTCTGGAAGCCGCCGAAGCCGCTGCCCACGGTGAGCACGGAGTCGGTGCGCCACTCACGGGCGTTCAGCGGCACGTAGTCGAGGTCGAGGTCCGGGTCCGGGTTGTGCAGGTTGGCGGTCGGGGGCACCACGTTGTGCTCGATGGCCAGTGCCGACGCGGCGATCTCGACCGCGCCGATGGCGCCCAGCGAGTGGCCGATCATCGACTTGATGGAGCTGACCGGGACGCGGTACGCGTGCTCGCCGAGGGTGGTCTTGAACGCGGCCGTCTCATGGCGGTCGTTCTGCTTGGTGCCCGAACCGTGGGCATTGACGTAGTCGATGTCATCGGGGTTCATCCGGGCCTCGTCGAGCGCCACCCGGATCGCCTCGGCCATCTCCGCGCCGTCCGAGCGGAGCCCGGTCATGTGGTACGCGTTGCACCGGGAGGCGTAGCCGCAGATCTCCGCGTAGATGTGCGCGCCGCGCGCCCGGGCGCTTTCCAGTTCCTCCAGGACGAACCCGGCCGAGCCCTCGCCGAGCACGAAGCCGGTACGGCTGCGGTCATACGGTCGGGAGGCGTGCTCGGGGTCGTCGTTGTAGGTGGAGGTCGCCTTGATGGCGTCGAAGCAGGCCACGGTGATCGGCGAGATGGGGGCCTCGGTCGCGCCGGTGAGCGCGATGTCGGCGGCGCCCTCCCGGATCAGCTCGGCCGCGTACCCGACCGAGTCGATCCCGGAGGTGCAGCCGGTTGAGACGACGCTGCTGGGGCCCTCCGCGCCCACCGCCCAGGCGACCTCGGTGGCGAACGAGCTGGGCACCAGGTGGTTGTAGAGGTACGGCGGGGCGTAGGTGTGGTCGACGAGGGTGAGGCGGCCGTCGTCGCTGACGGCGCGGTACTCGTTCTCCAGACTGATGGTGGCCCCTACCGCACTCCCGATGGTGACCGCGATCCGGGCCGGGTCCACGGCAGCCAGGTCGATACCGCTGTCGGCGACCGCCTCGCGGGCGGTGACGACCGCGAACTGCGCGGCCCGGTCCATCCGGCGGATCTCCTGCGCCTTGAGGCCGTGCTGCGCCGGGAAGAAGTCCACTTCGGCGGCGACCCGGGACCGGTAGCCCGTCGGGTCGAACGAGGACAGCGTGCGGGTGGCGGTGCGCCCGGCGGTCAGCAGGGACCAGAAGTCCTTCGCGCTGGTCCCGCCGGGTGCCACCACGCCGATGCCGGTGATGACTACACGTCGGCTCACTGGGAATCGCCCTCCTTCGGGTTCCACAGGTAGAAGCGCCGGGCCATCGCGTCCGACGGGGTCTGCCACGCGGGGTCGTACGGGTCGATGAAGGGCCGCAGGTCGGCGCTGATCCGCTGGAACCGGGGGTCGGTCCTGGCTTCCTCGATCGCCTCACCACCTCCGTCGTGGTCGAAGTCCTGGAGGTGGAAGTAGAGGCCCTGGTAGGAGAAGAGCTGGCGACGCCGGGTCCCCATCCGGTGGGGCATCTCGGTGGCGTCGAACGCGCCGAAGAGCTGGGCCACTTCGGCGGACGATTCCGGAGACATCCGGGCGACGATCAGAGTGCTGTGCATCCGTGTCCTCTTCGTGTTGTCCGTCGGGAATTTCCTGTGGGGGCGGAGCGGAGCGGATCAGCGCGGTGCGCCGAACCAGCGGTAAAGCTCCCGGGAAAGCTCACCGGCGCCCGGCGACACCCAGGCGACATGGCCGTCGGGGCGTACGAGCACGGCGTCGGCACCCGAGAGGGGGCTGCCCGGCTCCGGCTCGTGCGGGCTGCCGCTGAAGACGTCGACGCGCCCTGCCCAGCCGGATGCCGTCCTGCGCAGGGCGGCGCTGTCGGCGAGATCGAACAGAACCCCGCGGGCGGACCGCAGCAGTTCGGTGGTGCTGGTCTTCACCCCGCCGTCACCGGCGACCAGTTCCTGATGCGGGACACGGCGACCGAGCAACGGATGCTCGCCGGGCCCCACCTCGTAACGGATCTCCAGACCGGTGACCATGCGGGCCAGCTGGAGGGCCACCTCGGGCAGCGCGATCAGTTCGCCGAGCACATCGCGCAGCGGCTGCACCTCCTCGCCGCCGAGGAAGAGCAGCCCCTGGGCCCGGGTGTTCATCAGCAGCCGCTCACCGACCGGGTGCCGCTCCCTGTGGTAGCTGGAGAGCAGGCCGGGCGGGGCCCAGCCGCCGACGACGGAGGCGAGCTTCCAGCCGAGGTTGACGGCGTCCTGAAGACCGACGTTCATTCCCTGGCCGCCGGCCGGCAGATGGATGTGGGCGGCGTCCCCCGCCAGCAGCAGCCGTTCCCTGCGGTAGCTGGAGGTCTGGCGGCTGGCGTCGCTGAACGAACTGGCCCACACCGGGGTCGCCCCGCTGATGTCCTGCCCGGTGATCCGCTGCCAGGCCGCCGCCACGGCCGGGAAGTCGGCGGGCTCGCCGCGCACCGGGACGCCGTGCTCCTTGACGATGATCCGCTGCACACCGTCACCCAGCGGTGCGGCCATGGCGACCCCGCCGGTCAGCCGCTCGCCGAACGGCCGGGCCTCGATGTCGCAGTCCTTCAGGTCGGCGAGCATCATCTCGTACGTTCCGGATGTGCCCGGGAAGTCGAACCCGCCGAGTCGGCGGACCGTGCTGCGGCCACCGTCACAGCCGACGACGTAGGAGGTACGCAGCGACACAGGGCCGTCGGGGCCGACGGCGCGGACCTCGACGCCGTAGGGGTCCTGCTCGATCCCCACGACTTCGTGGCCGCGCCGGATGTCGGCGCCCAGTTCGGCCGCCCATTCGCCGAGCACCTCCTCGGTGCGGGACTGGGGAATGCCGTGGGAGGTGCGGTGCCGGCTGTCGAGCGGGCCGAAATCGACGAGCAGACCGCCGAAGTGCCCCATCGGGCTGGTCTGCACCTCGCCGAACCTCGGCAGCAGGCCCCGCTGGTCGAGCACCTCCATGGTCCGCACGGTGAACCCGAGTGCCCTCGACTGCCCGGTCGGCCCGGCCAGCCGCTCCAGTACGACGACAGGCACGCCGGCCAGTCGTAACTCACCGGCAAGCATCAGCCCGACAGGGCCCGCGCCCACCACGATCACCGCGCTGTCCATACGTCTGCCTCTCCTTCGGGTCCTCGGGAACTCGGTCACGGCGGGCCCGGCCCCCACGGCGGCACGACAACAGCCCCGAACGGTGAGGACCGTTCGGGGCTGCGCGGGGTCGTATGTGCGGGGCGGAGATGCCGAGGGATGCGGCGCCGCGAGAGGGGGGCCGCGCGGGCTGCGAAGACACAGCACCGGACTCTGGTATCCAGCTTCTTCGCATCCGGCCCGGGATACAAGATCGGTTCCGTCAGGGATCGGGCAGGGCACTGTCAAGGAATTCGCACGAATGACAGGGCCACGCAAATTACGCTGCCGACGCTGCGGGCCGCACGGCACCGCGTGAAGGAGCCCGCGGCCGGGTCCCTGGTGCTCGACGCGCAGGCGTGCCGGTCCTCGTGTCGGCCCTGAGGGTGATGGAGGCCGTCTGCCGGAAGGGGTCAGACCCCGAAGAGTCGAACCCCCTATGTAATAGTTTCTGTACTAGACTGGCTGCATGAAGTCATCCCGCCCCGGCGGCACGGAGAACATCTCCGTCTCGATGCCATCGGAACTCCTCGGCGCTCTGCGGACGCGCACCGGCAAGCGCGGCGTGTCCGCGTACGTGACGGCGGCGGTCCGGCATCAGCTGGCGATGGACGGCCTCGCCGAGATCGTCGCGGCCTACGAAGCCGAGCACGAACCATTGAGCGAGGCCGAAGTCCAGGCCGCGCAGCACGAGTTGTTCGGTGACGCACCGGCGCCGTACGCATCCGGCGACAGCGCCGCATGAAGGCACCCGCAGCCAGGTCTCTGGTTCTGGACTCCCAGGCTCTGTCGCTGCTCCTGCGCAACGACCGCCAGATGGTCACCCGGATCGAGGCCGCTCGGCGTGTAGGCGTGCCTGTCCTCGTGTCACCCCTCACCGTGGTGGAGGCCGTCTACGGCAAGACGGACACCGCCCGGCTCCACTGGGTTCTCTCCCGGCTTCAGGTCGAAGGCGTCACACAGGCGGACAGTCTCACCGCGGTGCAGCTGCTGAGCGACGCCGGTGGCCTGCACGGCCACAAGTACGCCATCGACGCTCTCGTCGCCGCGATGGCGCTCCGCTCCCCGACGCCTGTCCTCGTGCTGACCTCGGACCGCGACGACTGGTCGAACCTGTGCGGCGACCGCGTACAGATCAAGGACGTCTGACCGAGCGCGCGGGTGCGGTGGCCCCCTGGGTGGCGGCCCAGGAAGCGAGCAGGCGCAGGCCCCTCCTCGGAGGGCGAGCCTGGTTCAGCCGTGTAGACGGTGAGGGTGAGGCCGGGTTCGGCGGCCATCTCCAGGCCCTCGAAGGCGAGGGTGAACTCGCCGACCGTCGCGTGGTGGAAGCGCTTTACCCCGGTGCCGCGGTAGCGGACGTCGTGGGCGGCGAACTCGACCGCCGCCAGGCCGAATCGGGCCAGGCCATCGACCGGATCGGAACCACCGATGAGATCGCCCAGGCCGTCCTGTGGCTGAGCGGCCCCGGCGGCATCGGCTAAGTCATCGGCGTCGCCCTGCCCGTCGATGGCGGCTACGTCGCCCAGTTACCACCCGTCATTGCGCCGCGCGGACACCCGCGGCGCACGCCCCCGCACCCCTCACGTAGCACCCATATGAACCACCCGAACCCGCTGCCGTACCGATGTCGGCGCCTCCCGTTCCGCCCGGCCCTGCTCATCGGTGCCGGCGCCGCAGCCTTCGCCGCGATCGCCTACGCCGACCACCGCCCCGCAACCACCCGACCGACCGGACAGTCGTGCAGGACCGAGTCCACCCAGCCGGTCGCCGAGCAGGTCTTCCAAGACCCCGGCCACCGCGCCGCGGCCCACGATCATCCCCGCAGGCCACGCCCTGTGAATTGCTGTGAGCTGCCGGGTGCTCAGTGTGAGAGCAGCGCGCCGAGGTCGATCTTCCCGCTCTGCACTTGCGCGTCGTGGGGCTCGTTGAGTCCGCCGTCGGTGATGTACAGCCGCTTTCCGCGCACCGCGGTGGCGGTGGGCGAGGCGAGGCCGTCCGAAGCGGTCAGCACGGTCCTGGTGGTGCCGTTCGGGTAGACGACCGCGATCTGGTTCTGCGTGTTCAGCGCGGCGAACACGACGTTGGAGTGATCGCTGAGGAAGTTGAAGTCATCGATGCCGGTGAGGCCGCTGGCGACGGCGTGGACCCGGCCCGCAGCTCCGGTGGCGGTGACGGGGATCCGCAGCAGGGTTGCCTTGCTGAGGTTGGAGACCCATACGGCGCCGTTGTGGAAACGGAGTCCGTTCGCACCGTACGGCACGGGCGCGGATGCCTTGATCGCGAGGGCCGGGTGGACCAGCCACGCGGTCGCAAGGCCGCCGGAGACCGGCACGGACCAGACGGTGCCCATCTGGCTGTCGGCGACGTACAAGGTGCGCCCGGCCGGATCGATGGCCAGACCGTTGGGGACTCCGCCCGCGGGCAATGCCGCGATGCGGTGAGGAGTGCCGCCGGGCGGCAGTTTCCACACTCCGTTGCGGGAGGCGTCGGAGGACCACACGTTGTAGTAGACGGTGCCGTCGTGGCCGCGGGTGTTGCCGGTGATTCCGTCGCCCTTTTGCCCGGTGACCAGCACCGTGCGGTGCCCGGACGGTGCGATCCGTACCAGTGCCGGCCGTTCGCCCGCGGGGGTGCCCACCATGGAGACGGTCAGTGAATTGTCCGGGGCGACAGTGATGTTCTCGGGCACGTCGCCGGTGGCGAAGTCGAAGGCGGCCACGGTCTTCACGTGGGTGACGGCGGGCTGCGCGTCCGCGTGTCCGGTCGCGGCGGACGCGTACGGTGCCGAGACGATGATGGCTGCGGTCGCGGAGATCGCCGCGAGCTTGAATGGCTTCTTCATGGATTTGTCTTTCGTGTTCATTGCGCTCTTTCGTTCCTTGCGTCGGTGCCGCACGGGTATCGAGGTGTTCCGGGACTTGGTGGGCCCGGCCGGAGTGGGGCGTCAGTGGCGCTGACGACGTGCCTGATCGGCTGGGAGCCCCTGGTCGGGGATCGGGAAGCCGGCGTTGTCCAGGTTGAGCGAGTCCGGGTCGGGTCCGCCGCGTACGCCGGTGTCGAGGGCGTCGATCGCGGCCACCTCGTCGGGTGTCAGGGCGAAGTCGAAGACGTCGAAGTTCTCGGCGATGCGATGGGCTTTGACGGACTTGGGGATCGCGCAGAAGCCGTGGTCGAGGTGCCAGCGCAGTACGACCTGCGCGGGTGTCTTCGCGTACTTGTCGGCCAGGGCGGTGATGACGGGGTCTTCGAGTGGGTTGGTGTCGGCGCCCCGGTAGACGTAGGAGCCGCCGATGGGCGACCACGACTGGGTCAGGATGCCGTGGCTTTCGTTCGCTGCGCGCCACTCGCCCTGGGTGTAGTAGGGGTGCACCTGAATCTGGTTGACGGCCGGCACGATGTCGGTGCGGGAGATGAGTTCGTCGAGCTGTTTGGGCGTCTGGTTCGACACGCCGATCGCACGGACGCGCCCTTCGGCGAGGAGCTTCTCCGCCGCCTTGTACGCCGCGATCGTCCTCTCGAAGTCGGACGGCAGCGGCTGGTGCAGCAGCCACAGGTCGAGCTGCTCGATGCCCAGCTTGCGCAGACTCACGTCGAAGGCCCGCAGCGCGGAGTCGTAGCCGTAGTCGCTGATCCACACCTTGGTCGTCACGAAGATCTCGGAACGGTCCACGTCGGAGCGGGCGATCGCCTCGCCGACCTCCCGCTCGTTGAAGTAGGCGGCGGCGGTGTCGATCAGCCGGTAGCCGTCGTGCAGCGCGGTCAGGACCGCGTCGGTGGTCTCCTCGGGGGCGCTCTGGTAGACGCCGAGTCCCAGGGCGGGAATCCGTACGCCGTTGTTCAGGGTGATGAGTGAGTTCGTTGCGGTCATGGTTCGGTCCAATCGTGGTGGGTGCGCGCAGCCCGCATGCGGACGCGAGGGGGACGCGGGCTCAGTCGGCAGAGACCGCTGTGGGCAGTTCGACGTCTGTGAGATCGGCGCAGTACGTCAGCAGCCGGTCCTGCACCTCAAGCGACTGCGTCGCCGGGTGCGGAGGGCGGGGCTGCTGGTGGTGGAAGTAGCGGCCGGTGACCGCCGCCGCGTCGTCGCCGGCCGCCGGCCAGGCCTGGGTACGCGTGGGAGCCTTGCCACGGCCGTGTCGTCCATTGCGGGTCCCGCAGTGTGGCTTCGCCGCTGTGGTGCATGCCGGAGCTGAGAGAGACGAGCCGTCGGGGCGGGGTGATCAGCGCCGTGAGGAGGTAGGGCGCCAGCACGTTGACTGCGAAGACGTCCGAGGGGCCGTCCTCGGTCTCCACCCTGCCTCGCCCGTAGTAGCCGACGCCGGCGTTGTGGATGACCGCGTCGAAGGTGCCCAAGTCGTTGACCTGGGTGGCAACATCGCGGGTCTGGGCGATGCTGGAGAGGTCACCGACGGCGACGCCCGCGTTGTCCGGGAGCGCGGCGTGTGCGTCGCGGGCCCGGGTGTCGTTGCGTGCGTGGAGCGCCACCGTGTGGCCCTGCCGCAAGAGCAGTTGGGCGGCCATCAGGCCGAGGCCGTCGGTGGAACCGGTGATGAAGATGCGAGCCATTCACGTTCGGGTGCGCGGCGTGTTCCGCGACGGCTTCGGGCGAGGCCCAGCGTCGACGATGTAGAAGGTGTCGGGCTCGTCCGACTGCTGGTAGAGGTCGTAGTAGAGGCATCCGGCCTCGGCGCAGATGATGTGGCGCTCTGCCGACTTGACCGTGGTCATGTGGATTCCTCCGTCAGTTCTGGCCGGCGTAGACGCGGGTCATGCCGCCGTCCACGACGAGGTCGATGCCCGTGATGTAGCGGCTGGTGTCCGAGGCCAGGAAGACGAGGGCGTCGCCGATGTCCTCGGCCGTCCCTACGCGTCCCGCCGGGATCTCCTTCGCGACGCGCTCGACGTAGGCGGCGATGTCGTTGTCGCTCAGCTTCTGTTCGTGGCTGTAGCCCTCGGTGGGCACCACTCCGGGGCTGATCGAGTTGACCCGGATCCCACGGTCCTTGAGGTCCGTCGTCCAGCTGCGGGCCAGGGAGCGTACGGCCGCCTTCGACGAAGCGTAGACGGCGAACCCGGGCAGCCCCATGTCGGCGGTGATCGACGCGTTGAGGACGATGGACGCGCCGTCGCGGATGTTGATGCCGAGCTCGCTGTCGATCTGTTCCTCGGTCAACTCGGCCAGGGGCGTGGCGTGTCCGCCGCCCGCGTTGCCGAAGAGTATGTCGAGGTGGCGGTGGCGGACGGGCCGAGGTTCTCCGCGGCGGCGTCGAGTACGTCCTTGCGCCGGCCTGTGACGTAGACAGTGGCTCCCTCTTCGATCAGACGCTTGGCGGCGCCCAAGCCGAGTCCGGTCGTGCCGCCGGTGACCAGGGCGATCCGCCCCTTGAGTGCCTGCGATTCCATGTGAACTTCTCCTGATGGGCAGGGCCTTTCTGACGAAGCGCCTCGAACGACGCTTCGTCAGGAACGGGCCGAAGCTGGTGACTTACCGGTTGACGGTCTTCTGCTGCGCCGCGGTGTACCGCTCGCCCTTGATCTGCACCTGGGCCACGGCCTCTTCGATGCGCTTGAGGTCCTCGGAGGTCAGTTCCACCGTGTCGGCGCCGATGTTCTCTTCGAGGCGGTGCAGCTTCGTCGTGCCCGGGATCGGTGCGATCCACGGCTTCTGCGCCAGCAGCCACGCGATGGCGGTCTGAGCCCGGGTCGCCTGCTTGGCGTCCGCGATCTCACCCAGCAGCGCGATCAGTGCGAGGTTGGCCTCACGCGCCTCTTCCTCGAAGCGCGGCAGCACGTTACGGATGTCGTTGGCCTCGAACTTCGTGTCCTGACCGATCGCGCCGGTGAGGAAGCCCTTGCCGAGCGGGCTGAACGGCACGAAGCCGATGCCCAGTTCTTCCAGGGTCGGCAGGATGATCTCCTCGGGCTCGCGCCACCACAGCGAGTACTCGCTCTGCAGGGCCGTGACCGGCTGGATGGCGTGGGCCCTGCGGATGGCGTCCGCGCCCGCTTCGGACAGGCCGAAGTGCTTGACCTTGCCTTCCTGGATGAGGTCCTTGACCGTGCCGGCGACCTCTTCGATCGGCACGTCGGGGTCCACCCGGTGCTGGTAGAACAGATCGATGCGGTCGGTCCCCAGACGCTGCAGGGACTGCTCGGCGACCAGCCGGATCCGCTCCGGCCGACTGTCCAGACCCGCCGTGGGGTTTCCGTCCTTGAACCCGAACTTCGTGGCGATCGAGACCTGGTCGCGCACCGGAGCCAGGGCCTCGCCCACCAGCCTTTCGTTCGCTTCTCCGTACCCCTCCGCGGTGTCGAAGAGCGTCACACCGCGCTCGGCGGCCGCCCGGATCAGCTTGATGGCCTCACCCGGGTCCGCGGCCTGGCCGTAGCCGAAGGTCATTCCCATGCAGCCGAGCCCGATCGACGACACTTCGAGCCCACTGTTTCCCAGTTCACGCTTCTTCATTTCGTTCTCCTTTCGAGTGGCCACGAGCGACGACAACGCCGCGGCCGGTGTGGGGCCTGATGGTCGTGAGATGTGCCGGACGTGTGGTCAGTCCGCGTCGTCGCATGGGGTGTTGCTCCCGGCGGGTCGGCGCGGGGTCAGCTCGCGTCGGCGCCCTCGACGATGTTCTTCAGCTGTGTGATCGCGGACATCGCATTGGGCCAGCCGGCGTAGAACCCGATGTGGGTGATGGCCTCGACCAACTCGTCCTTCGTCACCCCGTTCTCCAGCGCCTTCGGCAGGTGGAAGGCGAGCTGGTCGGCGCGGTAGAGGGCGACCAGGGTGGCAACGGTGATCAGGCTGCGGTCCCGCTGGGACAGGCTCTCGCTCGCCCACACCTCGCCGAACAGGACGTCGTCGGTGAGCCGGACCAGTTCGGGCGCGAAGTCGCCGAGCAGCTTCTGCGCGGCGGTCTGTTCTTCAACCATGGCGTTGAGTCCTTTCTATGTGTTTGATCTGTGTCCCGGAGTCAGGCCGCCTCGCGGTGGGCCTGGGCCTCGTGCGAGGTCTCCTCGTCCGTGGCGGGCAGGGACACTTCAGGCACGGCGGTCCGGGTGGCGCGCATCGCGGCGAGGACGAGCGGGGGAATCAGGCCCAGGCCGGCCATGACCGCGCCGACCACCTCCAGTCCGGTCACGCCCAGGGAGGTGTCCAAGGTTGTGCCCGCGAGCCAGGAGACGAGGGCGATCCCCGGGTTGAAGGCCGACACCGTCAAGGCGGCGGCGAGGGCGGGCGAGGAGTGTCCGAAGCGCACGGCCAGCGGGGTGGCGATCGATGTGATGCCCAGGCCCGTCACACCTTGGTGGTCACGAAGACCTCGCCGCGGTCGACGCCGGAGGCGACGATGCCCTCACCGACCTCCTTCTCGTTGCCGTAGACGGCGGCGGTGTCGATCGGTCGGTAGCCGTGCTGGAGCGCGGTCGTGACCGCGGTGGCAGTCTCCTCCGGCGAGCTCTGGAAGACGCCCAGGCCGAGCGAAGGCATCCGCACGCCGTTGTTCAGCGTGATCATCGTGCTCTTGCCGGTCATGGTGGTTCCTTGCATGAGCGGGGACGGACCGATACGAGGTTCGATACCGGTCGGCCCCAAAGCGGGGCACCAACCATGCAACCGGGAACGGACACGATGAGGGAGTCTCCGCTGTGAGGGGTAACAGCAGGGACCCCCAGCGGCATATGCGCAGGCCACAGCCCCGCCCTTGCTGTCGGCGGCAGCCGCAGGAGGCGGGGCTGTGGACGTCGGTTCAGTTCTCGGAGTCCGCCTCGGCGGCCTGCACATCCGCGGCCTCGGCCGTGGCGGACCAGCTCGCCAGCAGGTTCAGCGCGTCCGCGGCCGCGGAGCCGGGGGCCGCGTTGTACAACGCCACGACCAGCCCCGACCCGTCCGGCAGGTGCATCGATTCGAAGTTGAGCTCCAGCTCGCCGACGACCGGATGCCTGAGGCGTTTCGTCCCCTCATGGAAGACGTGTACGTCGTGGGCGCCCCACATCACGCGGAAGGCGTCGCTGCGGGTCGACAGCTCACCGATCAGGTTCGACAACTCGCGGTCGTAGGGGTTCTTGCCCGCCTCGATCCGCAGCGCGCCCACAGCGCCCCTGGCGATGCGTTCCCAGTCGACGTAGAACCGCCGGGCCGCGGGGCTGAGGAACACGAACCGCACGGTGTTCGCCCCGCAGACCGGATCGGCGTACATCTCCGAGAACAGTGCGCGACCGAGCGGATTGGCGACCAGAATGTCGAATCGGTGGTTCTTCACGAACGCCGGCATGCCCGGCATCCCGTCAACGATGCGCTGCACGCTGGCCCGCACAGCCGGCCGGGCCGTCCGGCGCCGCACACGGGCCGGCGTCGTGTTCGCCGCTCGGGCCAGGTCGTACAAGTGCGTGCGCTCCGTGTCGTCGAGCCGCAGAGCCTGGGCCAGCGCCTCCAGGACGCTGTCGGAGACACCGCTGAGATTGCCGCGCTCCAGACGCGTGTAGTACTCGACGCTGACGCCCGCGAGCGTCGCGACCTCGTTCCTGCGCAGCCCCGCCACCCGGCGTTGGCCGTACACGGACAGACCGGCCTGCTCGGGCGTGATCTTGTCACGACGGGACTTCAGAAACGCACTGATTTCGGCGCGGTTGTCCATGAGGTCAGGGTAGGTTCGCCGCACACGGGCTGAGAGACCCTGTCATTACCCCTCACAGCGGTACCCCCCAGCGCCAGCCCCTTCCGGTAGCGCGGAGTCGAAGGTCAGAGGGGTTCAGTGCAGAGGAACACCATCCGCCCGGTTCCGGACATCAAACCCCCTGGAAGCCGACCAGCAACAGCGGTGCCTCAGGCAGCCGACCAACCAACACGCTCCAGGCCGGATCAGCCCCGAGGGAGCCGGTGTGACGGTCTTCGGCGGTGAGCGCCGCGTCCCCGGGCTGCGCCGCGAGGAGGTCCCCAGCTCGCCGGCGTGAGCACCGTTTACTACGCCCGGATGAAACCCGGGAACCTGCGAGGCGTCTCCGGGAGCGTCCTGTGCTCACTCGCCCGCACCCTGCGCATGGACGAAGCCGAGACTTCTCATCCCATCCCAGCAACATCCCAGCACCATCCCAGCACGGGAAAGAATTAAGGGGCCCGCCCCCGAAGAGTCGAACCCCTTCTGACCTGCATGTTTTCCAGATCAGCGAAGTGGTGTTACGTCACCCGCTACACATTGAAGCGGAACTCCACCACATCCCCGTCCTGCATCACATACTCCTTGCCCTCCATACGCGCCTTCCCCTTGGCGCGGGCCTCCGCCACCGAGCCCGTTTCCACCAGGTCGTCGAAGGAGATGACCTCCGCCTTGATGAAGCCCTTCTGGAAGTCGGTGTGGATGACTCCGGCGGCCTCGGGGGCGGTGGCGCCCTTCTTGATGGTCCAGGCTCGGGATTCCTTGGGGCCTGCCGTCAGGTAGGTCTGCAGGCCCAGGGTGTCGAAGCCGACGCGGGCCAGGGTCGCCATGCCGGGCTCCTCGACGCCGACCGACTCCAGGAGCTCCATCGCCTCCTCCTCGTCCAGCTCGGCGAGGTCCGCCTCCAGCTTGGCGTTGAGGAAGATCGCCTCGGCGGGGGCGACCAGGGCGCGCTGCTCGTTCTTGAAGTCCTCGTCGGTCAGCTCGTCCTCGTCGACGTTGAAGACGTAGAGGAAGGGCTTGGTGGTGAGGAGGTGCAGGTCGTGGAGGAGTTCCTCGTTGCCGGAGCCCTGGACGATGCCCGCGGAGAACAGGGTGTCGCCCTTCTCCAGGATCTCCTTCGCCGCCTCGACCGCCGCGACCTTCGGACCGATGTCCTTCTTGATGCGCGACTCCCGCTGGAGACGCGGCAGGACCTTCTCGATCGTCTGGAGGTCGGCGAGGATCAGCTCGGTGTTGATCGTCTCGATGTCGTCCTTCGGCGAGACCTTGCCGTCGACGTGTACGACGTTCTCGTCCTGGAAGGCGCGGATGACCTGGCAGATCGCGTCGGACTCGCGGATGTTCGCGAGGAACTTGTTGCCCAGGCCCTCACCCTCCGAGGCGCCCTTCACGATGCCCGCGATGTCGACGAAGTCGACGGTCGCCGGAAGGATCTTCTGCGAGCCGAAGATCTCGGCCAGCTTCGCGAGGCGCGCGTCCGGGACGCCGACCACGCCGACGTTCGGCTCGATCGTGGCGAACGGGTAGTTGGCCGCCAGCACGTCGTTCTTGGTCAGGGCGTTGAACATGGTCGACTTGCCGACATTCGGCAGACCGACGATTCCGATCGTGAGCGACACGTTGCGACTTCCCGTACGAGAGGAGGGTGTGGAGGAGAGTGTGAGGGTGGAGACGATCCCTCAGTCTACGGGCTGCCGTGGACCCCGCCCGGCGCCGTATCGAACAGATGGCCAAGGTCTGTAGGTCGGTCTGTACGTCGGCGTGTCTGAGGGGCTGTCGGGTGCGGAGGCCCACCTAGGTTGGTCCAGTGGAGCAACACAGGATCCGACATCGTCCTCAGCAATCCGGCCCGGCCCGGCCCGGACGTGGCGCCCCGCCGGCCCCCCGCGGCGGCCGTACCGCAGGCCAGGTGCCCGCCGGATCCCGGCGCCCCGCTGCCACCGGCGGACGGCCCGTCCCACCCGTCGTGCAGACCCTGCGACGGATGCCGAACCCCCGGCTCACCGGTCTCGGCGCCGGCCTGTTCTGCGCCGCCGTGATGTTCGCGCTCGGCTGTCTCGACCAGTTGCTGTTCGGGGCGTCCGTGACGGCGTACGGAGTGCTGTTCCTGCCGGTGTGCGTGCTGACCGCGGCCTGGGTGCGCGGCGCCGACCTCGTGACCGCGCCCGTCGTCGTCCCCATCGCCTTCACCGTGGGCGTGCTGCCCCTGGCGGACGGCGACGGGATCCCCTCCCGCCTGATGGGCGTCGTCACCGCCCTCGCCACCGAGGCCGGCTGGCTGTACGGGGGCACGCTCGTCGCGGGCGTCATCGCGACCGTACGGAAGATCCGCCTGATGAACCGGCGGCCGGGACGGACCCGCACGCCCGCGTGAACCGCTGGGCCGGGACGGACCCGTACGCCCGTGTGAGGCGCCGGGTCCCACGGCCCAGGTCGCTTGCCCCCTGCTACGTGTTACGCCTTCTCGGCCGCCCGCATCGCCGCGCCCACGATCCCCGCGTTGTTCTGCAGCTGCGCCGGGACGATCTCCGCCCTGATCCCCTCGATCAGCGGCAGGAACTTCTGGGCCTTGCGGCTGACGCCGCCGCCGATGATGAACAGGTCGGGGGAGAACAGCATCTCCACATGCGCCAGGTACTTCTGGACTCGGTGCGCCCAGTGCTCCCACGTCAGTTCGTGGTCGTCCTTGGCCTTGGTGGACGCCTTGGTCTCCGCGTCGTGGCCGTTCAGCTCCAGGTGGCCCAGCTCCGTGTTCGGGACCAGGACGCCCTCGCTGAAGAGGGCGCTGCCGATACCCGTACCGAAGGTGAGGAGGAGCACCGTGCCCTTGCGGTCGCGGCCCGCGCCGAACTGCATCTCGGCGACACCCGCCGCGTCCGCGTCGTTCAGTACCGTCACCGGGAGGCCGCCCAGCCGCTCGCTCAGCAACGCGCGCGCGTCCGTGTCGATCCAGTTCTTGTCGACGTTCGCCGCCGTACGGATCGTCGAGCCGTCCGTGACCACGCCCGGGAAGGTGATCCCGACCGGGCCCGTCCAGCCGAAGTGGCCGACGACCTCCTTCACGCCGTCCGCCACCGCGTCGGGTGTGGCCGGGTGCGGGGTGAGCACCTTGAAGCGCTCCTCCGCGAGGTCGCCCCTGTCCAGATCCACAGGGGCGCCCTTGATCCCTGACCCGCCGATGTCCACGCCGAAGATGTGCATGGCTCTACGTTACGGCGTACGACTGACAGTCACTCACCCGAGGGGGGCGTAGCCGTCTTGACGGCCGTACCGGTACGGCCGGCCACCAGCTCCGCCGCCTCCGCGCGCAGGTCGCGGCGCAGCTCCTTGGGCAGCGAGAAGGTGATGGACTCCTCGGCCGCCTTGACGATCTCCACGTCCTCGAAGCCGCGCTGCGTCAGCCACTCCAGGACCTGCTCGACCAGGATCTCGGGGACCGACGCGCCCGAGGTGACGCCGACCGTCGACACGCCCTCGAGCCACGCCTCGTCGATCTCGTCGGCGAAGTCCACGAGGTATGCCGCGCGGGAGCCGGCGAGCTTCGCGACCTCGACCAGCCGGACCGAGTTGGAGGAGTTCTTCGAGCCGACGACGATCACCAGTTCCGCCTCTTCGCCCATCTGCTTCACCGCGAGCTGGCGGTTCTGGGTGGCGTAGCAGATGTCGTCGCTGGGCGGGGAGATCAGCTGCGGGAACTTCTCCTTGAGGGCGTCGACGGTCTCCATCGTCTCGTCCACGGAGAGGGTGGTCTGGGACAGCCAGACGACCTTCGACTCGTCGCGGACCTCGACCTTGGCGACGTCCTTCGGGCCGTCGACCAGGGTGATGTGGTCCGGGGCCTCGCCGGACGTGCCGATGACCTCTTCGTGGCCCTCGTGGCCGATCAGCAGGATGTCGTAGTCCTCGTTCGCGAAGCGGACGGCTTCCTTGTGGACCTTGGTGACGAGGGGGCAGGTCGCGTCGATGGTCGCGAGTTTGCCGACGGCGGCCTCCTCGTGGACGACGGGGGCGACGCCGTGCGCCGAGAACATGACGATGGATCCCTCGGGGACCTCCGCGGTCCGCTCGACGAAGATCGCGCCCTTCTTCTCGAGGGTCTGTACGACGTATTTGTTGTGGACGATCTCGTGGCGGACGTAGATGGGGGCCCCGTACTGTTCCAGGGCCTTCTCGACGGCGATCACGGCGCGGTCCACGCCCGCGCAGTAGCCTCGGGGGGCGGCGAGCAGGACACGGCGGCGAGGCGAAGCGGTCATGTGAACCATCGTAAGGCCGGGGTCGGGGTGGCGGTGATTGGGTGTATTTCGCCCCCGCCGCCCCTACCCGTCCCATCCTGTCCCTGGGGGCTGCACCCCCAGACCCCCCTACGGCCCTGAACGGGCCTTGTCCTCAAACGCCGGACGGGCTGGAAATGCGGGCCGGTGCCTGAAAGTGCGGGACGGGCTGGAGGTGGGCGCCGGGCGTTGTCGGTGGTGGCCGTTAGTCTCGCGGTATGGGTCTCAATACGTCCGCTGATGCTCCGCTGCCTGTCGGTGAGGTGTCGCGGCTCATCGGGGGGTGGATCGAGCGGCTCGGTGCCGTGTGGGTGGAGGGGCAGATCACCCAGTTGTCGCGTCGGCCGGGTGCCGGTGTGGTGTTTCTGACGCTGCGTGATCCCTCGCACGACATCTCCGTCGCCGTCACCTGTTATCGCCAGGTGTTCGACGCCGTCGCCGACGTGGTGAGCGAGGGAGCCCGCGTCGTCGTACTCGCGAAGCCCGAGTGGTACGCGCCCCGGGGGCAGTTGTCGCTGCGGGCCACCGAGATACGGCCGGTGGGGATCGGGGAACTGCTCGTCCGGCTGGAGCAGTTGAAGAAGGCTCTCGCCGGTGAGGGCCTGTTCGCCGCCGACCGGAAGAAGACGCTGCCCTTTCTGCCCCACCTCATCGGGCTCGTGTGCGGACGGGCGTCCGCCGCCGAGCGGGACGTCCTGGAGAACGCCCGCCGTCGCTGGCCGGCCGTCCGTTTCGAGGTGCGCAACGTCGCCGTGCAGGGCGTGCACGCGGTGTCGCAGGTCGTCCAGGCGGTGAAGGAGCTGGACGATCTCGAGGAGGTGGATGTGATCGTCGTGGCTCGCGGCGGCGGGAGCGTGGAGGATCTGCTGCCCTTCTCCGACGAGCAACTCGTCCGCGCGGTCGCCGCCTGCCGTACGCCCGTCGTCTCCGCCATCGGGCACGAGCCCGACCAGCCGCTGCTCGACTTCGTGGCGGATCTGCGGGCCTCCACACCCACCGACGCCGCCAAGAAGGTCGTACCGGATGTGGGCGAGGAGTACGAGCGTGTGCGGCTGCTGCTCGACCGGGCCCGGCGGTGCGCCCACGCCTTCGTCGAGCGGGAGGAGCGCGGGCTCGCGCACGCCCTCGCGCGGCCCGTCATGGAGGACCCGCACCGGATGATCGACGAGCGGGCCGACCAGGTCGCCTCTCTCGCCGACCGGGCGCGGCGCACCCTGGGTCATCTCCTCGACCGCGCCGACTCCGAGCTGTCCCACACCCACGCGCGCGTGGTGGGCCTCTCCCCCGCCGCGACCCTGCGGCGGGGGTACGCGGTGCTGCAACACGCCGACGGGCACGTGGTCCGGGATCCGGGTGAGGTGGCGGCCGGTGAGGCGTTGCGGGCGCGGGTCGCCGAGGGTGAGTTCACTGTCCGAGCCGATGTCTAGGGTGGGCGCATGACCAGCAACGTAAGTGAGGCGCTCGGCTACGAGCAGGCGCGGGACGAGCTGATCGAGGTCGTACGGCGACTGGAGGTCGGCGGTACGACGCTGGAGGAGTCCCTCGCCCTCTGGGAGCGCGGCGAGGAGCTCGCCAAGGTGTGCCGGCAGTGGCTGGAGGGGGCCCGCAAGCGGCTCGACGCGGCGCTCGCCGGAGAGGATGCGGAGGAGGCGGGGGAGGGTGGCGAGGAGGGGTAGCCCCCTCCCCTCCCCCTTCCCTTCTTCCTGTGTTTGTGAAGCGGGTCACCATCCCCTGGCATTTGTTGAACTTTGAACTTCATCTTTGTACTGTCGACTTCGTCAGCCGATCCCGCCGGATCCGACGTACGTCTACAGAAGGTTTGCCATGTCCCTCGTTCTTGACCCCGCCGCCCAGGACCTGCTGTTCCGCGAGGCCCGTACCGCGAACACCTTCACCGACGAGCCGGTGTCGGACGAGCAGATCCAGGCGATCTACGACCTGGTCAAGTACGGCCCCACCGCCTTCAACCAGACCCCCCTGCGCATCACGCTGGTCCGCTCCGCCGAGGCCCGCGAGCGCCTCGTGCAGCACATGGCCGAGGGCAACCAGGCGAAGACCGCCACCGCGCCCGTGGTCGCGATCCTCTCCGCCGACAACGAGTTCCACGAGGAGCTGCCGACCCTGCTCCCGGCCTTCCCCCAGGCCAAGGACCTCTTCTTCAGCGAGCGTTCCGCCCGTGAGAGCGCCGCTGGGCTGAACGCCGCCCTCCAGGCCGCCTACTTCATCATCGGCGTGCGCGCCGCCGGTCTCGCCGCCGGCCCGATGACCGGTGCCGACCTCGCGGGCATCCAGAAGGAGTTCCTGGACGACGACCACACCCCCCTGATGGTCGTCAACATCGGCAAGCCGGGCGCCGACGCCTGGTACCCGCGCTCCCCGCGTCTCGCCTACGACGACGTCATCACCACCGTCTGAGACACCGTCACGGTGTGAGACATCATCACGTGTGAGTGCGACTGAGGCCCCCGGCTCCTGCCGGGGGCCTCAGTCGCGTTCGCCTGGTATTTACGTCGTCCGCAGGGCCTGGGCCATCTTCGTCAGGCGGTCGAACGACGCCGTGCCCGTCACCACCGTCGTGGAGCCCTTCTCACGCAGGACGAGCGCGTCGTACTGCCCGCCCTCGTACCGCGTCCACGTCGCGTCCCCTATCCGCTGGGTGACCTTCGTCTCGCGGGCGCCCTGCGTCGCCTCGCCGATGAAGACGGACGGCTTCTGCGCGGACTGCTCCACCGCCACGTAGTCGCCCTCGGCGTCGTGGAAACCGAGGTGCCACGCGTCGAAGTTCGCCCCCGAGAAGCGCACCGAGGTCGCCTTCCAGTCGGCCGACAGGCCCTGGGGCGCGGCCACCGGATAGCTCGCGGCGCGGCGAGCCGTCAGCAACTCGACGCGGTAGTCGACCCGTTTGAGGTCGGGAGCGGAGTCGTCGTGCGGGAGGAAGAGATAGATGACTCCCGCCGCGAGACTGATGACGCCCAGGGAGAGAATCATGTCCCTGACCGTCTTCTGCTTGCCGTTCTTGCCGTTCGAACCTGCCACGCCCCCTATCGTCGCAGGTGCACCGGCCGCTCATCCGTGGGGCCCCCTGCTCATTTTGTCTGCCTAACGATAGAGTCGGGGCCAACACCCTCATCCGGCCGTCGCCGTATCAGAAAGGTGCGTCTCGATGACCGAGCATCACGATCTGCCGCCCGAACTCGAAGTCCCCTCCGAGGCTCCCGACCGCAACCTCGCCCTGGAACTCGTCCGGGTGACCGAGGCCGCCGCGATGGCCGCGGGCCGTTGGGTCGGCCGCGGCGACAAGAACGGCGCCGACGGTGCCGCGGTGCGCGCCATGCGCACCCTCGTCTCGACCGTCTCGATGAACGGCGTCGTCGTCATCGGTGAGGGCGAGAAGGACGAGGCACCCATGCTCTTCAACGGGGAGCAGGTCGGCGACGGGACGGGGCCCGAGTGCGACATCGCCGTCGACCCCATCGACGGTACGACCCTGACCGCCAACGGCATGACCAACGCCATCGCGGTCCTCGCGGCGGCGGACCGCGGGTCGATGTTCGACCCGTCCGCCGTCTTCTACATGGACAAGCTGGTCACCGGCCCGGACGCCGCCGACTTCGTCGACATCAACGCGCCCGTCGCCGTGAACATCCGCCGGGTCGCCAAGGCCAAGCGCGTCACCCCCGAGGACGTCACCGTCGTCATCCTCGACCGGCCGCGCCACGTCGGCATCATCAAGGAGATCCGGGAAACCGGCGCCCGCATGAAGCTGATCTCCGACGGCGACGTGGCCGGTTCCATCCTCGCCCTGCGCGAGGGCACCGGCGTCGATCTGCTGCTGGGCATCGGCGGTACGCCCGAGGGCATCATCTCGGCCTGCGCCGTGAAGTGCCTCGGCGGCACCATCCAGGGCAAGCTGTGGCCCAAGGACGACGCCGAGCGGCAGCGGGCGGTGGACGCGGGGCACGACCTCGACCGCGTGCTGACGACCGACGACCTGGTCTCCGGGGAGAACGTGTTCTTCGTCGCGACCGGGATCACCGACGGTGAGTTGTTGCGCGGGGTTCGCTACCGGTCGGAGACGGCTACGACGGAGTCGATCGTGATGCGGTCGAAGTCGGGGACGGTGCGGCAGATTTCGTCCGAGCATCGGCTCAGCAAGCTGAGGGCTTACAGCGCGATTGACTTCGATCGCGCCAAGTAACCCTGGTGCGCCAAGTAACCCGGTGCGGGGGAACTTGGAGTTTGTGGGTGGGTGCGGGTTCGCTGTGGCTTGTCGCGCAGTTCCCCGCGCCCCTATCAGGCGGTAAGGGGGCGCCCTCTGTGCGGAGAGGGGCCCCCTTCCCATGGCCATCTATGTGTATGTGGCCCTGTGAGGTCAGCCGGCCGCGGCTATCGTGCCGTGGGCCGTCTTCTTGAGCTCCATTTCGCGGCGGCGCCGCCTGGCCAGGACCACGCGGCGCTCGGCGGCGGTCAGGCCGCCCCAGACGCCGTACGGCTCGGGTTGCAGCAGGGCGTGTTCGCGGCACTCGACCATGACCGGACAGCCACCGCACACACGCTTGGCCGCCTCCTCCCGGGAGAGCCGGGCCGCGGTCGGTTCCTTGGAAGGGGCGAAGAAGAGACCCGCCTCGTCGCGCCGGCACACCGCCTCGGTGTGCCACGGGGCGTCCTGGTCCCTCTCTCGCACTGGCACCCGCTGGGGCGGAACGGCAGCGACCTGCAGGGACGAATGCGGCGGTTGCAGCACGGTCTACTCCTGACGACGGCTTCTTCGCGAGCTGGAGGGAGTCGTGGGGCCCACGTGGACCGGGGCGACGGGTCCGGGGCGTCCGGGACGTGCGATCGCAAGGTGCGCGCGTGCCGGGCGTACCGGGTTCCGCGTGAAGCCCACGGCACCCTCCAAGAGACGATGCAGCAAGCCCTACCCGCTGTGCGCGCGCCTATGCACTGAGTCCCCGACCGCTGGGGCTCCAGGCATGACCGAACCGTCGCGACCTGACCGAATCCCTTCGGGTGCGACCGAATTCACAACCGTCAACGATCCAGGTGCTTGCGCAAACTCCGGTCGACCTTGCGGGAGACCCGGTCGAGGATGTCCTCGACCAGCTTGCCCCGCTTGGGTTTCGCGTCGACGGTTCCGAGTATCGCCAGTCCGTCCACATAGACCACGGGCGCGTCGGGTTCGCCCGAGTCCAAGGTGCGTACCTCGAAGGTGCCGAGCACACCGCCGCCGGTGCCGCGCAGCGACACGTTCTCCGGGACGCGGATGTCGACGCTGCCGAACACCGAGATCGCCTTGATCACGACCTGCTGGTACTCGAACACCGCCTCGCTGAGGTCGATCTCCACACTGCCGAAGATCGCGTACGCGTGCACCCGGCGACCCGCGCGCCAGCGGCCCCTGCGGACGGCGGAGCTGAAGACCGCCACCACGTTCTCGTCGGGGTCGAGCGGGATCGCGCCCGGGGTGGGGCGGTTGGGCGCGGACGCGTGCCCCCATCCCGCGGCCCCGGACGCGTGCGGCCGGTAGGGCGAATAGGGCGGATAGGACTGCCGGCCGGCGGGCAAGTCGCGTACGAAGACCTCCAGTTCACCGACCGTCTTGGCGCTCAGCACCCCCTCGACGCGCTCGGCGTGCTCGTCGGGCGTGAGGCGTCCCTCGGCCAGCGCCTCGCGCAGGACGTCGGCGACACGGTCGCGGTCGGCGTCCGAGGCGCGCAGTTCCGAGGGACGGGGTTCGTCGACGCGCGGTTCGGTGTGCTTCTGAAGGTCCACGGAAACAGCGTACCCAAACGCGATAGATCGCGACTAGGGGTGTGGACGGACGAGTGAAGGGACCGGAAGGGAAGAGGGACGGAGGGGAAGAGGGGCAGGCGGCCTCGTTCGAGCCGCCCTCCTCTCAACTGAGTCATACCTAACAAGCTGTTCCCTCCCGCCAGGTCATACGCTGGTGGGCGCCCGCCATGACGGCAGGCCGCTGTCTTCGTCGAGTGAGGAATGGGCGAGATGCCTGAGTTCGCGTACACCGATCTGCTCCCCATGGGAGAGGACACCACCCCGTACCGGCTGGTGACCTCCGAGGGTGTCTCCACCTTCGAGGCCGACGGGCGCACGTTCCTCAAGGTCGAGCCGGAGGCGCTGCGCAAGCTCGCCACCGAGGCCATCCACGACATCCAGCACTATCTGCGCCCGGCCCACCTGGCACAGCTGCGCCGGATCATCGACGACCCCGAGGCGTCAGGCAACGACAAGTTCGTGGCGCTCGACCTGCTGAAGAACGCCAACATCGCGGCGGCGGGCGTGCTTCCGATGTGCCAGGACACCGGCACGGCGATCGTCATGGGCAAGCGCGGGCAGAACGTCCTGACGTCGGGCGCGGACGAGGCGGCCCTCTCCCAGGGCATCTACGACGCCTACCTGAACCTGAACCTGCGTTACTCGCAGATGGCTCCGCTCACCATGTGGGAGGAGAAGAACACCGGGTCCAACCTGCCGGCCCAGATCGAGCTGTACGCCACCGACGGCGGCGCCTACAAGTTCCTCTTCATGGCCAAGGGCGGCGGCTCGGCCAACAAGTCGTTCCTCTACCAGGAGACGAAGGCCGTCCTCAACGAGGCCTCCATGATGAAGTTCCTGGAGGAGAAGATCCGTTCGCTGGGTACGGCCGCCTGTCCGCCGTACCACCTGGCGATCGTCGTCGGCGGCACGTCCGCGGAGTACGCGCTGAAGACCGCGAAGTACGCCTCCGCGCACTACCTCGACGAGATCCCGGCGGAGGGCTCCGAACTCGGGCACGGCTTCCGGGACAAGGAGCTCGAGGAGAAGGTCTTCGAGCTGACGCAGAAGATCGGGATCGGCGCCCAGTTCGGCGGCAAGTACTTCTGCCACGACGTACGGGTGGTACGGCTGCCCCGGCACGGCGCCTCGTGCCCCGTCGCCATCGCCGTGTCCTGCTCCGCCGACCGTCAGGCCGTCGCGAAGATCACGGCGGAGGGAGTCTTCCTGGAGCAGTTGGAGACGGACCCGGCGCGGTTCCTGCCGGAGACGACGGACGAGCACCTGGACGAGTCCGGTGAGAGTGACGTGGTCCGGATCGACCTCAACCAGCCGATGGACGACATCCTCGCCGAGCTGACCAAGTACCCCGTGAAGACGCGGCTTTCGCTGTCCGGGCCGCTGGTCGTGGCGCGTGACATCGCGCACGCCAAGATCAAGGAACGTCTTGACGCGGGCGAGGAGATGCCGCAGTACCTGAAGGACCACCCGGTGTACTACGCGGGGCCGGCGAAGACGCCCGAGGGGTACGCGTCCGGTTCGTTCGGCCCGACCACGGCCGGGCGCATGGACTCCTACGTCGAGCAGTTCCAGGCGGCCGGCGGGTCCAAGGTGATGCTGGCGAAGGGGAACCGGTCGGCTCAGGTCACCAACGCGTGTGACACGCACGGGGGGTTCTACCTCGGGTCGATCGGGGGACCCGCGGCGCGGCTGGCGCAGGACTGCATCAAGAAGGTCGAGGTCGTCGAGTACGAGGAGCTGGGGATGGAGGCGGTGTGGAAGATCGAGGTCGAGGACTTCCCGGCGTTCATCGTCGTTGACGACAAGGGCAACGACTTCTTCAAGGATCCGGCGCCGGCGCTTACGTTCACGTCGATTCCGGTGCGGGGGCCTGGGCTGGCGTAGCCCCCTGCGGGCGGCGGGCGGATTGGTTTCGCCCCCGCCGCCCCTACCCGTCCCATCCCCAGGGGCTCCGCCCCTTCGACCCCGCCAGGGGGCTGTGCCCCCTGGACCCCCCTTCGGCCTAACGGCCTCGTCCTCAAACGCCGGACGGGCTGGAAGGCCGGACGGGCTGAAAACGGGAATACGTTTCTCCGGACCCACGCTGTCACCCCCGGAGGTACGACCATGACTACGCCCGAGCAGCAGCAGTACCGCATCGAACACGACTCCATGGGCGAGATCCGCGTCCCCGTTCACGCCAAATGGCGGGCCCAGACTCAGCGGGCCGTCGGGAATTTTCCGGTGTCGGGGCAGGGGATCGAGCGGGCCCATATCGAGGCGCTCGCCCGGATCAAGGGGGCCGCCGCCAAGGTCAACGCCGAGCTCGGGGTGGTCGACAAGGACATCGCCGGTGCTATTCAGGAGGCCGCCGACGAGGTGGCCGGCGGGCAGTGGGACGAGCACTTTCCGGTTGACGTGTTCCAGACCGGGTCCGGCACCTCGTCCAACATGAACGCCAACGAGGTCATCGCGACGCTGGCGAGCGAGCGGCTCGGCAGGGACGTACACCCGAATGATCATGTGAACGCCTCGCAGTCGTCCAACGACGTGTTTCCGTCGTCCATTCACATCGCCGCCACCGCCGCCGTCACCCGGGATCTGATCCCCGCCCTCGATCACCTGGCCGACGCGCTCACCCGTAAGTCGGAGGAGTTCGCCGACGTCGTGAAGTCGGGGCGTACGCATCTCATGGACGCCACGCCCGTGACGCTCGGGCAGGAGTTCGGGGGGTACGCCGCGCAGGTGCGGTACGGCGTGGAGCGGCTGCGGGCCTCGTTGCCGCGGCTTGCCGAACTGCCGCTCGGGGGTACCGCCGTCGGGACCGGGATCAACACGCCTCCCGGGTTCTCCGCCGCCGTGATCGAGGAGGTCGCCCGGGCTACCGGGCTGCCTCTCACCGAGGCCCGTGATCACTTCGAGGCCCAGGGGGCGCGGGACGGGATCGTCGAGGTCAGTGGGCAGTTGCGGACTGTCGCCGTCTCGCTCACGAAGATCGCCAACGATCTGCGCTGGATGGCCTCCGGACCGCGCACCGGGCTCGCCGAGATCAGCCTGCCCGATCTCCAGCCGGGGTCGTCCATCATGCCCGGCAAGGTCAACCCCGTGATCCCGGAGGCCGTGTTGATGGTCTCCGCACAGGTCATCGGCAACGACCTCACCGTCACCACCGCCGGTGCCGCCGGGAACTTCGAGCTCAATGTCATGTTGCCCGTTATCGCCAAAAATGTCCTGGAGTCCGTGCGGTTGCTCGCCAACGTCTCGCGGCTGCTCGCCGATCGGACCGTGGACGGGATCGTCGCCCATCGCGAACGCGCGCGTGAGTACGCCGAGTCCTCGCCCTCCGTCGTCACTCCGCTCAACAAGTACATCGGGTACGAGGAGGCCGCCAAGGTCGCCAAGAAGTCGCTCGCCGAGCAGAAGACGATCCGCCAAGTCGTCCTGGAAAGCGGGTACGTGGAGCGCGGTGATCTCACCGTCGAGCAGCTGGACAGCGCGCTTGATGTCCTGCGGATGACGCGCCCGTAACGTCATCCGGCCACCGGCGTGAACCGTGACACGCACCGCACCGTCGTATGCCCGGGGCACCTAATATCTCTCCATGACAGACGACGGAGCGGTGAGACGAGTGGAAGCGGGCGGATCAGCGGCGTACTGGTCCCCCGGGAGTCAGATCCTGTGGCGGTACCGGGAGAACTCCGGGGACCGCTTCCACATCGTGCGTCCCGTCACCGTCGTACGGGACGACGCCGAACTGCTCGCGGTGTGGATGGCTCCCGGCACCGAGTGCGTCAAGCCCGTACTGGCGGACGGCACACCCGTGCACGTCGAGCCGCTGGAGTCGCGGTACACCAAGCCCCGGACCGTGCAGCGCGACCGCTGGTTCGGTACCGGGGTGCTCAAGCTGGCGCGCCCGGGTGAGCCCTGGTCGGTGTGGCTTTTCTGGGAGCCGGGCTGGCAGTTCAAGAACTGGTACGTGAACCTGGAGGAACCGCTGGTCCGTTGGGCCGGCGGTGTCGACTCCGAGGACCACTTCCTCGACATCACCGTGAATCCCGACCGGACTTGGGAGTGGCGCGACGAGGACGAGTTCGCGCAGGCCCAGCAGGCCGGGCTGATGGACGCGCAACTCGCCGAGCGGGTAAGGAAAGCGGGGCGTTCCGCGGTCGCGGTCATCGAGGCCTGGGGGGCTCCGTTCGCGGATGGCTGGCAGCACTGGCGCCCGGATCCGTCCTGGGCTGTACCGTCACTGCCGGAGGACTGGGACCGTACGCCCGCGCACATGTCGTCATGAGACCCTTGATGCGCCCCCGGTGCGCAACCGTAGGATCGTCCTCCGCAAGGGCGCACAACCGTAACTCCCGGAACATGCGCTGAGCCTGACCATACGTCACCGAGGGGCGGCAGGACGTGAGCGAGGGGTACGAGGGCAACACCGGTCCGGGCCGACCAGGGCTCGCCGGTGCGTCAGGAACAACCTCTGACCACGCCGGTTTTCCGTTCCTGGGGCACGTATTCCGGGTATCGGGAAGTCGGCGGGACCAACTGCGTGCACAACGCGCAGCCCCGGACGGATGGATTCGACACGCGTGACGGAGCAACCCACCTCGCACGAGCACCGTCGGCCGGACAACGGCCGGCCGGACATCCCCGCGGACACCCGCGGGGCGCTTCTGCGTTCCCCGGAGGCGGCGGCCCTGCCTCTGCCGAAGCAGACAACAGGGCAGGCAGGGACGGCCGGTGGACTGGAGGCCGCCGCCTGCCCTGTGACAGGCTCGGACAGCCCCGAGACCGTCGGCGGCGCCACCAGGGCCGCGCACGACGCGGGAACAGAGGCGGGAACAGGCGCGATGGCATCCAGCTCGGGTACTGGAACCGGTACCGGTACGTCCGGCTCCACCGGCCCCGACTCCGCCGGTCCGCCGGCCACCCCGGGCCCCGAGCACTCGCAGCCCGACCAGCCGTCCTCGACCGAGCCCGACGCGCACCGACCGCGTCCGGCGCCGGACGGCATCCCGGTCCAGCCGGACGGTGAGACGGCCCGCCCGGGCGCGGAGAACCACGCGGCCGAGAACCACGCCGCGGACCTCCACGCGGGCGTGAGCGGCTCCGCCGACGCGCATGTGCCCCTGGACGGCGCCGAACCGGCCGCGGACGCTCTCACGGGCAAGGAGCGGCGTTCCGGGCAGGGCAGCCCGTCCGGTGCTCCCCTGCCGATGCGGCGCGACGGCGACCGGCTGCGGTTCGTCGGGGCCGCGACCCGGCGGATCGCCCGGGGCATCGACCTCGACGAGATCGTGATGGGGCTGTGCCGGGCCACCGTGCCAACGTTTTCCGACACGATCCTCGTCTATCTGCGCGACCCCCTGCCCGTGGGCGACGAGCGGCCCA
Organism: Streptomyces sp. NPDC047042; assembly: GCF_040644035.1. NCBI lineage: Bacteria > Bacillati > Actinomycetota > Actinomycetes > Kitasatosporales > Streptomycetaceae > Streptomyces > Streptomyces sp. NPDC047042. Next base: position 57,084 of record NZ_JBEYVP010000021.1, read on the forward strand.
CCGGCCCCCTGGTGCTGCGACTGCGCCGCACCGACCGGCTGCCGCAGGAACGGGACACCGAGAACAGTTTCCTGGCCACGTCCGCCGTGCCGCAGCCGCCGCCCGAACCGTCCCCGGTGAGCGCGGAACTGTGCGAGGTGCGTCCCGGCGGCGCGCTCGCCGAGGTGCTGCGCGGCGTCCGCCCGGTCTTCGCGGACGCGCCCGCCGCCCGCGCCGCCCTGCCGGAACTGCTCGGCGAGACCTACGACTTGGAAGTACCGGACGGACAGCGCGCGATCCTCGCCCCGCTGCGCGGCCGGCGGCGGGTCATCGGGGCGGCGCTGTTCCTGCGCCGACCGGAGCGCATGCCGTTCGAGACGGACGATCTGCTGGTCGCCGCCCAGCTCGCCACCCACAGCGCCCTCGGCATCGACAAGGCGATGCTGTACGGCCGCGAGGCCTACATCGCCGACGAGTTGCAGCGCACGATGCTGCCGGAGACCCTGCCGCGCCCGACGGGTGTGCGGCTCGCCTCGCGCTATCTCCCGGCCGCCGAGACCGCCCGCGTCGGCGGTGACTGGTACGACGCCATCCCGCTGCCCGGCAGCCGGGTCGCGCTCGTCGTCGGCGACGTCATGGGGCACTCCATGACCAGCGCGGCCATCATGGGCCAGCTGCGGACGACCGCGCAGACCCTCGCCGGGCTCGACCTGCCCCCGCAGGAGGTCCTGCACCACCTCGACGAACAGGCCCAGCGCCTCGGCACGGACCGCATGGCGACCTGCCTGTACGCGGTGTACGACCCGGTGTCGCACCGGATCACCATCGCCAACGCCGGCCATCCGCCGCCCGTCCTGCTGCACCTGGGCGGCCGGGCCGAGGTCCTCAAGGTGCCTTCCGGCGCGCCCATCGGCGTCGGCGGTGTCGACTTCGAGGCCGTGGAGCTGGACGCGCCCGCCGGCGCCACCCTCTTCCTCTACACGGACGGGCTCGTGGAGTCCCGGCTGCGGGACGTCTGGACCGGCATAGAGCAGCTGCGCGAGAAGCTCGCCGCGACCGCCCAGCTGACCGGGCCGGACCATCCGCCGCCCCTCGAAGCGCTCTGCGACGAGGTCCTCGACATGCTCGGCCCGGGCGACCGGGACGACGACATCGCGCTGCTCGCGGCCCGCTTCGACGGCATCGCGCCGAGCGACGTCGCGTACTGGTACCTGGACCCGGAGGACGCGGCGCCCGGCCGGGCCCGCAGGCTCGCCCGGCGCGCCCTGTCCCGCTGGGGTCTCGAGGACCTGACGGACTCGGTGGAACTGCTGGTCAGCGAGGTCGTGACCAACGCGGTGCGCTACGCGTCGAAGCCGATCACACTGCGGCTGCTGCGGACCGACGTACTGCGCTGCGAGGTCGGCGACGACGTGCCGCAGCTGCCGAGGCTGCGGCAGGCGCGGGCCACGGACGAGGGCGGGCGCGGGCTGTATCTCGTCAACCGGCTGGCCCGGCGCTGGGGCGCGACCCGGCTGAGCACGGGGAAGGTGGTCTGGTTCGAACTGAACCGGACATGAGGGCGCGGGACGCGTACGAGGAGGGGCTCCCGGTGATCACCGGGAGCCCCTCCTCTTATGCGCCGCCTGCCGGCTACTGCCCGTCTTCCGGGGCGGGCGGACTGAAGGTGATGCCCCCCGCCCCGCCCGGCCCGCCCGTCGGGGTCGGCGTGGGAGTCGGCGTCGGAGTCGGGGTCGGCGTGGGCGTCGGGGTCGGCGTGGGAGTCGGGGTCGGAGTCGGGGTCGGCGTGGGCGTCGGCGTCGGAGTCGGGGTCGGCGTGGGCGTCGACGTGGGAGTCGGGGTCGGCGTGGGCGTCGGCGTCGGTGACGCCGTCGGCTTCACGCCCGCGCCCAGCTTGGTGTCCAGGTCGAACTTGGCCACCTTGCCCATCGTGCCGAACGTGTACGTCGCCCAGATCTGCGCCGGGTAGCCACCGCCGTTGATACGGCCGCCGCCCACCTTGATGAGGCCCGTCGCGCCCGTCAGGGTGACCTGGTTGTGGGTCTTGGCGTCCTCGCCGAACAGGCCGACCGAGGTGACCATATTGGGCGTGTATCCGGTGAACCAGGCCGACTTGTTCTCGTCGGACGTACCCGTCTTGCCGGCCACCTGCTGGCCCTTGCGGTTCTTCGCCTGGGCCACCGAGACGCGGGCCGTACCGTCGTTGACCACGCCCGTCAGCACCGACGTGACCGCGTCGGCGGCCTCGCGGGTGATGATCTGCTCGCCGAGCGGCGAGGGCATCTCGACCGTACGGTCCTTGTGCTCGGCCGACCCCACGATGGCCGGGGTGACCTTGCGGCCGTGGTTGTCGATGGTGGCGTAGACGCCGGCCATCTCCATCGGGCTCGCGCCCATCGTGCCGAGGGTCTGCGCGGGCACCGCCTGCAACCCCTTGGTGTCCAGGCCGAGTTCGTCCGCGACCTCCATGACCTGGGACATCCCGACGTCGACGCCCATCTGCGCGAACACCGAGTTGATCGACTTGTTCATCGCGATCTGGACGGTGACGTCGCCGTAGTCGGCGTCGTCCTCGTTGGGCGGGCCGAAGCCGACCTTCTTGCCGTCGGACACCACCTGCCGGCCGCTCGTGCCGTCGTAGATCGTGTCCGGGTTGATCAGGTCGCCGTCCTGTGTGCGTGCCTGCTTCTCCATGGCCGCCGCGAGGATGATCGGCTTGAAGGTGGACGCGGGCTGGTAGTCCCGCCGGGTCGCGTTACTCAGGTAGTGGTCAAAGTAGTCGACCCCGCCGTACAGCGCGAGCACTCGCCCGGTCTTCGGGTCGACGGACACGGCACCGGCCTGGACGTTGCCGTCGACCTTGCGCTTCTTCGCGTCGAGCTTGCTGGTGAGCTGGCTCTTGACGGCCTGCTCCAGCGCGACCTGCTTCTTGCGGTCGATGTTGAGCGTGATCGTCCAGCCGCCCGCGTCGACCTGCGCCTTGGCGTCCTCGGCGTCGTCGGCCGTGCCCTCCGCGACGAGCTGCTTGGCCAGCTCGCTCTTGGCGGCGTCGACGAGGTAGCCGGTCTGGCCCTCGAGGCCGGGGGCGCCCTTGGGGTCCTTCGGGTACGGGAACTTCATGGCGGAACGCGTGGCCTGGTCGAGCCAGCCCTCCTCGACCATGTTGTCCAGCACGTAGTTCCAGCGGGCGGTCACCAGCTTCTTGCCGGTCTCGGAGGCCACCGCCCAGTCGTACTGGCTCGGCGCCTGGAGCAGCGCGGCGAGGTACGCGCCCTGCTCGACGGTGAGCTTCTTCGCGTCGACGCGGAAGTAGGCCTGCGCTGCGGCCTGGATGCCGTAGGAGTCGCGGCCGTAGTAGTTGGTGTTGATGTAGCCGGCGAGGATGAAGTCCTTGGTCTTCTCGCGGTCCACCTTCAGCGAGATGACCAGTTCCTTCAGCTTGCGCGTGACGGTCTGGTTCTGGTCCAGGTAGTAGTTCTTGACGTACTGCTGGGTGATCGTCGAACCACCCTGCTTGCCCTTGCCGGACAGTGTGTTGATCAGACCTCGGGCGGTGCCCTTGAGGTCGACGCCGGCGTCCTTGTAGAAGGACTTGTTCTCGGCCGCGACAAAGGTGAGCTGGACCTTCTTGGGTACGTCGGACAGGTCGACGATCTCGCGGTTCACCGTGCCGGTGCGGGCGAGGACCGTGCCGTCGCTGTACTTGTAGATGTTGCTCTGGAGTTTCGCGGCCTCGTTGCCCGCGGCGGGCACGTCGATCATCAGGTACAGCACGATGAAGCCGCCCATGCCGAGCAGGACGAAGCCGAAGAACGCGCCGAGGATCTTCTTCCAGGTGAACAGCCGGCGGATGAAACTCTTACCTTCTTTTCCGCCCTTTGCGCCTTTGGCGCCCTTGCCGCGCGCCGCCGCTCTGGCCGCCGCCCTGCCCTGGGGCAGGGTCGCGGTCGCGGTGCCGGCCGCGGTCCCGCTCTCGGCTCCGGTCGTGTCGTCGGTACCGGTCGACACCGGCTGGGTCGAACGCTTGGGCGCCGCGCGGCGGCCACCGCGTTGCTGCCGCGCTCGTCTCTCGTCCGCTCGTCCCATGGGTCGCTTCGCTCCGGTTCCTTCTTGCGTTCCGTCTCGTACGGCACACAAGTTCGTGGGTCAGGTCAGCTCAGAAAAATAACACCGACAGATATGACGACGAGATTCCGATCCCGTCTTTCCGGGACGTGACAATCAGCACCCGTCCCAATGCAACCGACCACTGGAGGGTGCGGAAGGTTGCCGGGCGCGCTAAAGTGATATCACTTAGATAGGCCGCCGCTAGCGCCGCAGCGGTGCCCGGCGGCACCAGCCACGAAACGGGGGAACCATCCATGACCACGAACGACTCCACTCCGGCCACCGACCCCGGCATCGATCTGCCCGACATGCCCGAACCCCAGATCCGGGAGACCCCGGCGCACAGCATCGGCGGCGGACTCGCCCTCCTGCTGGGGCTGCTCGGACTCGCGCTCGGCGTCGGCATGGCCATCAGCGCGACAGCCGTGTCCGACGGCGCCGCCAAGGCCGCGCTGATCGTCCCCGGCATCCTGATCGGCCTGGCCGCCTTCATCGCCATGTGCGGGCTGAACATGGTCGCGCCGGGCGAGGCCAGGGTCGTCCAGCTCTTCGGGCGGTACCGGGGGACGATCCGGCAGGACGGGCTGCGCTGGGTGAATCCGCTCACTTCCCGCACCAAGATCTCCACCCGGGTCCGCAACCACGAGACGGCCGTCCTCAAGGTCAACGACGCCTACGGCAACCCGATCGAGCTCGCCTCGGTCGTGGTGTGGAAGGTCAAGGACACCGCGCAGGCGACGTTCGAGGTGGACAACTACGTCGAGTTCGTCGCCACCCAGACCGAGGCCGCCGTCCGGCACATCGCCATCGAGTACCCGTACGACGCCCATGAGGAGGACGGGCTCTCGCTGCGCGGCAACGCCGAGGAAATCACCGAGAAGCTCGCCGTCGAGCTGCACGCGCGCGTGGCGGCGGCCGGGGTGCAGATCATCGAGTCGCGCTTCACGCACCTCGCGTACGCTCCCGAGATCGCCTCCGCGATGCTCCAGCGGCAGCAGGCGGGGGCGGTCGTGGCCGCGCGGCGGCTGATCGTCGACGGCGCGGTGGGGATGGTCGAGGCCGCGCTCGCCCGGATCACCGAGCAGGACATCGTGGAGCTGGACTCCGAACGGAAGGCGGCGATGGTGTCGAACCTGCTGGTGGTGCTGTGCGGTGACCGCGCGGCCCAGCCGGTCCTGAACACGGGGTCCCTGTACCAGTGAGCGATTCCCCCGGGGGCCCGGCGCCCGAAGAGCCCGAGCGCGCCCCGCGCCGGCCGCAGCAGCAGCGCAAACAGGTGCTGCTGCGGCTGGACCCCGCCGTGTACGAGGCGCTGGCCCGGTGGGCGGGGGACGAGCTGCGCTCGGCCAACGCGCAGATCGAGTTCGTACTGCGGCGGGCGCTGGCGGACGCGGGGCGGCTGCCGGGGGACGCCGGGCCGATCCCTCGGCGCGGGCGTCCTCCGGGGAGTTCCGCCCCCGGACCACCCCCGTCGGCCTGAAGGGCACGCGCGCGAGTGCCGGACGGTTGGAGACACCCGTCCGGCCCCGACAAGGCGGCCGTGACAGAACCGTGACAATCGGCCCCCACCTGCGCACTCACCCGCCCGCCGCCCCCTTCGTCCCACCCTCCTCCACGACCTATACACGGCACGTATAAACACCACGTATACCCCGTGCGTATAGTCCTTCCCATGTCCATCGGTCACACCCTTCTGGGACTCCTGGAGTCCGGCCCCCGACACGGTTACGACCTGAAGCGGGCCTTCGACGAGAAGTTCGGGCACGATCGCCCGCTGCACTACGGGCAGGTCTACTCGACGATGTCCCGGCTGCTGAAGAACGGGCTCGTCGAGGTCGACGGGATCGAGGCCGGCGACGGGCCCGAGCGGAAGCGTTACGCGATCACCGACGCCGGAGTCACCGACGTACAGCGGTGGCTCGCCACACCCGAGAAGCCCGAGCCGTATCTGCAGTCGGTCCTCTACACGAAGGTCGTCCTCGCGCTCCTCACGCACCGGAACGCCGGCGAGATCCTCGACACGCAGCGCTCCGAGCATCTGCGGATGATGCGCATGCTGACCGAGCGCAAGCGCAAGGGCGGCCTCGCCGACCAGCTCATCTGCGACCATGCCCTGTTCCATCTCGAAGCCGATCTGCGCTGGCTGGAACTGACCGCCGCGCGGCTCGACAAACTCGCCCAGGCGGTGACGGCCTGATGACCGCTCCCATGGCCGCGCCTCCCGGTTCCCTGCTCGTCGCGACCGAGCTGCGCAAGACCTACGGTTCGACGAACGCACTCGACGGCGCCGACTTCTCGATACACCCGGGCGAGGTCGTCGCCGTGCTTGGCCCGTCCGGGTCCGGCAAGTCGACCCTGCTGCACTGTCTCGCCGGGATCGTGCTGCCCGACTCCGGGTCCATCGCGTACGACGGGCTCGAGCTGGCCGGGATGAGCGACACGCGGCGCAGTCAGCTGCGGCGCTCCGAGTTCGGGTTCGTGTTCCAGTTCGGGCAGCTCGTCCCGGAACTCACCTGCGTCGAGAACGTGGCGCTGCCCCTGCGTCTCAACGGGGTCTCCCGCAAGGAGGCCGCGCGGACCGCGCTGTCCTGGATGGAACGGCTCGAGGTCGACGACCTCAAGGGCAAGCGGCCCGGCGAGGTCTCCGGCGGCCAGAGCCAACGCGTCGCCGTCGCGCGGGCGTTGGTCACCGGCCCCCGGGTGCTGTTCGCCGACGAGCCCACCGGCGCCCTCGACTCGCTCAACGGCGAGCGCGTGATGGAGCTGCTCACCGAGGCCGCCCGCTCGACCAACGCGGCCGTCGTGCTCGTCACGCACGAGGCACGGGTGGCCGCCTACTCGGACCGCGAGGTCGTCGTACGGGACGGGAAGTCCCGGGACATGGAGCGCGTCGTATGAGCGTGCGACAGTCGGCACGGGACCTGGGCCTGGGGATCCGGTTCGCCTTCACGGGCGGACGCGAGGGCTGGGGGCGGGTCATGCTGACGGCTGTCGGCGTGGGGCTCGGGGTGGCGCTGCTGCTGCTGACGACCGCCATTCCGAGCGCGCTGGCGGCCCGGCACGAGCGCGAGAGCGCCCGTACGGACGTCGTGTTCGTCGACAAGCAGCCACCGAAGGCAGACAACACCCTGGTCGTCGCCAGAGTCGACACGACCTTCCGCACGGACGACATACGCGGGCGGGAACTGGAACCCGAAGGGGCACGGGCACCCCTGCCGCCAGGGGTCGACAGGTTCCCCGCGGTCGGGGAGATGTTCGTCTCCCCCGCTCTAGAACGGCTGCTGAAGTCCGACGACGGCAAGCTGCTGCGGGAGCGGCTGCCGGACCGGATCGTCGGCACCATCAAGGACAGCGGGCTCGTCGGACCGGCCGAACTCACCTTCTACCGGGGTGGCGAGGGGCTGTCGGACCATTTCTCCGGCGGTGTGGTGGCGCGGCTCAACCGGTTCGGGGATCTGAATCCGGCGATCGAGGGTATGGATCCTGTACTGATCCTGCTCACCCTCGTCGCCTTCGTGGTGCTGCTGATGCCGGTCGGCGTCTTCATCGCCACGGCCGTACGGTTCGGCGGTGAGCGGCGCGACCGGCGGCTGGCCGCGCTGCGGCTGGTCGGGGCCGACAGCATGATGACCCGGCGGGTCGCCGCGGGCGAGGCCTTCGCCGGTGCCGCGGTCGGGCTGGTCCTCGGCACCGTCTTCTTCCTGATCGGCCGTCAGGCAGCGGCATACATCTCCATTCTCAACCTGAGTGTGTTCCCCAGCGACCTGAATCCGGCGCCGGCGCTGGCCGTCCTCGTCGGGGTCGTCGTGCCGGTGGCCGCCGTGCTGGTCACCCTGTTCGCGCTGCGCGGTGTGGTGATCGAACCTCTCGGCGTGGTGCGTACGGCCCGGCCCCCGCGCCGTCGCCTGTGGTGGCGGCTGCTGCTGCCGCTGGGCGGGGTCGCGGCGCTGTACCCCATGATCGGGCAGGGCAACGACTCCGGGAACTTCAACGACCTCCTCGTCATCGTCGGTGTCTCGCTGCTGCTCATCGGGGTGACCGCGCTGCTGCCCTGGGTCGTCGAGGCGTCGGTCGCCCGGCTCGGCTCCGGCGGACTTTCCTGGCAACTGGCCGTCCGACGGCTTCAGTTGAGCAGCGGCACGGCGGCCCGCATGGTGAACGGCATCGCGGTGGCGGTGGCCGGCGCGATCGCGCTGCAGATGTTCTTCTCCGGGGTCTCCGGCGCCTACGAGACCCCGTCGAAGCGGAATGTCGAGCGGGCCCAGATGGAGGTCGGCGTACCCGAGAACGTCCCGCTCCTCCCGGCGGGCCGACAGATCGCTGAAACCGAGGGCGTTTCGAAGGTCACCGTTCTCTTCTACGGTTCGCTGGGCGAGAAGGCCAAGTCCCCGCAGAAGTACACCGAGGTGACCATCGGCGACTGCACGGCGCTGCGTGAGGTGGGCAGGCTCCCCTCCTGCCGGGACGGCGACGTCTTCGCCGTTCAGGGTGCCGACTACGGGACGGACACGGCCCTGCCGGTCGAACCGGGCCTGAAGGTGTGGATCAGCCCGCGCAGTCTGGAGTCCGAGAAACCGGCGGTCGCCTGGACGGTGCCGGCGGGCCTCAGGCGGGCCGACTCGCGCGAGGACCCGGCCGGGGGCGAGAACGGTGGCCTCCTCGCCACGCCGGGCGCCCTGCCCAAGGAGATCGTGGCGCAGGCCGCCGGACGCGTCTTCGTCAGCCTCGATCCCCGGGTGGCGGACGCCCCCGACCTGGTCCGCAACACAGCGGCGCGGATCGACCCCCTGGCGGATCCCCAGACCTGGACGGCCACCAACCGCACGAAGCAGTTCAACTCGATCCGAACCGGCCTGTTCGTCGGCTCCGCCTGCGTCCTGCTGCTGATCGGGGTGAGCCTGCTGGTCTCCCAGCTGGAGCAGTTGCGCGAGCGCCGGAAGCTGCTGTCGTCCCTGGTCGCCTTCGGCACCCGGCGGCGCACCCTGAGCCTGTCGGTGCTGTGGCAGACGGCGATCCCGATCGGGCTGGGGCTGCTGCTGTCGACGGCGGTGGGGCTGACCCTGGGTGTCGTGCTGCTGAAGATGACGAGCAGGTCGGTCGGCGTCGACTGGGCCGCCGTAGTCACGATGGCCGGCATCGGCGCGGGTGTCGTCCTGCTGGTGACGGCGCTGAGCCTGCCGCCGCTGCTGCGGCTGATGCGACCGGACGGCCTGCGGACCGAGTAGCCCTCCTCCCCCGCATCCGGCTTCCCCGGTGCGGCCGGCGCGCGGGCCCCTCTCCAGGACCTCGGTTTCCCGGGGAGGGGCTCAGTCGCTCAGAGGCTGTACTCCTTGACCACCCGCCGCACCTGGGCGAAGAGCATGCCGACGTTGACCGCCTTGCGGCAGACGACCACGGCGACGACGTCCTGCTGCTCGTTCAGCCGCACGAACAGGTGAGTGAGGTTCTCGCTGTTGACGAGAATCTCCTGGAAGAAGTGCTGGTCGCTCTGGGTGCCCCGGCGTTCCTTGAACACGTCCTCGATCATCACGACCGTGCGGCCCTGGAACAGGTCGAGGGTCGCGCCCGCCAGCAGGTCCAGCACCTCCGGCGGATGGTTGTCGACCGTCTCGTACGAGAGCAGCATCCCGGTGGCCATGTCGACCACCCCGGACGCGACACACTCGGGGGCATCGGTACGGAGTGCCTTGACCAGGCTCATGACCTGGTCGGAGAAGCCTGCGGTCATGCGTTTCGTCCCCATTCCTTCCTTCACACTCCTTCGGTCGCCACGGCCGGGTCCGGCGCGGTGAGGATCGTGCCGATCCGGCGCAGCGCCGGCTGGGTCGCCCGGTGCAGCCGCTCCAGGTCGACGCCCTCGTCGCCGAGTACGACCATCAGCGCGGTGTCCCCGACGGCGTAGAACGCGGCGCAGCCCTGGCTGCCGTAGGTGACCGTCCGGCGCAGGGTGCCCCGGCCGGTCGCCTCGGCGGCCCGGCGGGCGAGGCCGAGTCCGGCGGCGGCGATGGCGGCGAGGCCCTCGGGGTCGATCGACTCCGCGGTGTCCGCCGCTATGAGCAGTCCGTCGGTCGCGGCAATCGCCGTGTCGGTGATTCCGTCCACTTTTTCGCGCAGGTCGCGCATTTCCATGGCCAGCGCTTTGTGGTCCATGTACTCAACTCCCCTATGACTTCATGAACTTCAATGACTTCAATGAACTGCTACTAATTGCTACGAATTGCCATGAGTTCCGTTCCGCATGCGGAAGAACCCTTTCCAGCTCGCCCCGCGCTTTTCCGGGGCGAGAGATTCGGTGATGCCACTGGCGCCGGGTTCACGGCGGGGCAGTGCGGGAGCGGGAGCCTGCGGCGGGGGCACGGGACGCCGCACGGCCGGTGCGTCGGAGGCGAGGACGGCGGCCAGCGCGGTGACGACGGCCGGATCGACGCGCGGCGACGGAGGAGGGGGCGGCGGAGGCGGGGGCAGGGGCTGCGGGGGCGGCGGCGGAGGCTGTGGGGGCGGCGGCCTGCGCTGCCGCAACCCCTCCTCCGGCACCCGTACGACCGGCAGGGGCCCGGCTCCCTCGGCGCACTCCAGAAGCCCGGCCCCGACCATCCGCGCCACCTCGACGGTCACTGTGTACACCCCCCGACCGGTACGGAACGCGAGGTCACGAGCGGTCCGGCGGCCGTCGGCCTGAGCCAGCAACTCCTGCTGTACGGGGGTGAGCCGGCCCTCGCCGACCGCGACCGGCGCCGAACTCGGGCTCGGGCGCTCGCGGTTGGGGCGTACCGGGTGGGGCAGGGCGGCGAGGGCGGCGAGCTTGCGGTTGGCGTCCTGGAGGAGACGAACCGGCCCCTCGCCCACCGGGACGGGGGCCAACGGCTCGGCCCCGGGGTCGCGTTCACAGGCGTCCACCCGGCCCGCCACAATCGCGAAGACGGCGTCCCGTAACGCCATCATGCAGACGACGCGCAACTGGACGGCGCCCGCGTACCCGTGCCTGATCAGCTCCGCGCCCGGCCAGCGCGCTCCCCCCGCCTCCCGCACCAGCTCGGCCCACTCCTCCCCGCTGATCCGGCGCGAGCGCAGCAGCAGGGCCTCCGGGCCGGGGGCGCCCGGGCTCTCGGCGCCGACGACGAGACCGCGCCGGAAATGGAAGGTCCCGCCGGGACTGCCGGATGCGCGCAGCGCCCCGGTGAACTCCTCGCGCCCACAGTCGGCCAGCGAGTTCAGCAGCAGCTCGTAGCCGATCCGGCCGAGGGAATCCGGGGACCCGGAATCCGGGGTCAGGGAATCCGGGGAGGATACGGAATCGCGGATGACCGACATCACTCCCCTTGACCTTGCCCACCGGCATTTCGCACATACGCCTGACGCGTAGCACTGAGGGGGTATGTGTATCAGTCCGGGCGCATATTCAGGCGGGGGTCTTGTCACCTGACGGAAGTTGAGTTCTATCGCCGCCCAACAGTCGTTGTTCGACGCTCATTTGATCGAACAGTCACCTGTTCAGTTCGCCCAACACCCGTACCGGCAGCGGCCTCAGCGCCTCCCGCAGAGCCACCGCCAGCTCCTCGTACTCCGCGCCCCGCACGGCGCCCGCGCGCATCGCGAGGCCGATCCGGCGGGTCGGGGCCGGGGCGGCGAAGCGGCCGGTGCGGAGCCGGCCGTCGCGGCCCGCCTCGACCTTGACGGCGATGTGCGGCAGCAGCGTCACCCCGAGGCCCCCGGCCACGAGCTGGACGAGGGTGGACAGACCGGCGGCCGTCGCGGTGACCGGGGCGTCGGCGCGCCCGGCGTCGCGGCAGATGTCGAGCGCCTGGTCGCGCAGACAGTGCCCCTCGTCGAGAAGCAGCAGGTCGAGCTCGCGCAGCGCCTCGCGCGGGATGTCCGTGAGCCCGCCGAGAGGATGCCCGAGGGGCGTGACGAGCACGAAGTCCTCGTCGAACAGGGGGAGTTCGACAATGCCGGGCTGCCTGGCCGGTACGGCGATCAGCAGCAGGTCGAGCCGGCCCGTGGTGAGCCCGTCCAGGAGGCCGGCGGTCTGCTCCTCGTGGACCTGGAGGTCGAGGTCCGGGTAGCGGTCGTGGACCAGCCGCAGGACGGTGGGCAGGAGGTAGGGCGCGACGGTCGGGATCACCCCGAGCCGCAGGGCCCCGGTGAAGGGCGCGCGCACGGCCTCGGCCTCCTCCATCAGGGCGTCGACCGACTCCAGTACGGCCCGGGCGCGTACGGCGAGCCGCTCACCGGCGGGCGACAGCAGCACCTTGCGGGTGGTGCGCTCGACCAGGGTCACGCCGAGCGCCTCCTCCAGGGCGGCGACGGCACCCGAGAGGGCCGGCTGGCTCATGCCGATCGCGGCGGCGGCGTCCCGGAAGTGCAGCTGCTCGGCGACGGCGACGAAGGCGCGCAGCTGGGCGAGACTTGGCCGGCGGCGCCCGCCGGTGTTCCTGGCCGCGGCCATGCCGTACTCCCGACTCACAGTTTCGTTCAGGTTTGATAGCTTTCACAGATCAACATGGCGGAGTGTAGTGATTCTCCCGATCAATGGTGGTGACTGGGTATGGGCCTCGCCGAACTGAAGTCCGCGCTGCCGGACTACGCGGCGGACCTGCGCGTCAACCTGGGGAAGGCCATCGACGGCTCCGGACTGACCGGGCAACGGCTGTGGGGCACCGTGCTGGTCTGCGCGATCGCGTCCCGCTCACCGCGCGTACTTCGCGAGCTGGGGCCGGAGGCCAGGGCGCGGCTCTCCCCCGAGGCGTACACGGCCGCCCGCTCGACCGCCGCCTCGATGGCGGTGAGCAACGTCTTCCACCGCACCCGCCATCTGCTCTCCGACCCTGAGTACGGGCGGCTGCGCGCCGGTCTGCGGGCGAACCCGCTCGGTGATCCTGGCGTCGAGCGCACCGACGTCGAGCTGTGGTCGGTGGCGGTGTCGGCGATCAACGCCTGCGGCGCCTGCCTGGACGCCCACGAACGGGTGCTGCGGGCGGCGGGGGTCGACCGGGAGACGGTGCAGGCGGTGTTCAGGATCGCGGCGGTCGTGCAGGCCGTCGGCACGACACTGGACGCGGAGGCGATCCTCGAGGAGTAGAGGAGTAGAGGAGTAGAGGACTAGTGGATTAGTGGAGCGGGCGTCACGGGCCGGGCGGGTGACTGGACTCGGCTCGCGGTACGTCCGACAATGGGCCGACCCTCACCCCGTTCGTCGCCGCCTTCGTCGTACCGGCCGCGAGGACCGTGTTTCTCGTTCAGAGGGAGCCGCCCGCATGACCGTCGTCCTGGTGCTGATGGCCGCCGTCGCCCTGACGGCCGCCGCCGTGCTGCCGCGTGTACTGACCCGGGCCGGGTGGCCCGACCGGGAGCCGGTGCTGGGGCTGTGGGTGTGGCAGTGCCTGGTCGCCACCGTGCTGGTGTGCTGCCTCGCCGCGCTGCTGCTGGGTGCGACGGCCGCGTTCGGCACGGTTCGCGCCCACGCCTTCGCGCCCGCGCCGCCCTCGGTCACCGCCGCCTACCAGCTGGGGCGGGCGCCTGTCTGGCTCACCGTACTGACGCTGCTGCTGGCCTGCGGGGCGGCCTGGACGGTCGCCATGCTCGCCCGGGAACTCGCCGAGGCGCGCAGGCGGCGCCGGCTGCGGCGCGTGCACCTGCGGGAGCGGGCGCCGGACCTGCCCGCCGGTCTCCCGGCCGTCCGGGGGCCGCTGCTGGTGCTGGAGGACGAGTATCCCGACGCCTGGCTGATGCCGGGGCCGACACCTCAACTCGTCGTCACCACGGGCGCGTTGCGTCGGCTGTCGGACCATGAGCTGGACGCCGTACTCGCCCATGAACTCGGTCACGCCCGCGCCCGCCACGACTGGCTGCTGCATCTCTCGCAGGCGCTGGCCACCGGCTTCCCGCGCGTTCCGGTCTTCACGCACTTCCGGGACCAGACGCACCGGCTGGTCGAATTGGCCGCCGACGACACGGCTTCCCGGCGCTGCGGCCATCGCACCACCGCGGTCGCCCTGATCGAACTCAACCGGCATCGGGGGGTGTTGTCCTGCGCGTGCAGTCGGGGGCAGCTGGGTGACCGGGTCGAGCGGTTGCTTGCGCCTCCGCCGCGCGTTGACGCGCCGTACCGGGCGGTCGCCCTCCTGGCGGCGGGGGTGGCTCCGCTGATTCCGTTGCTGATCGCGTTGGGGCCGGCTCTGAAGGTGCTGAACTGAGCGTTGGGCGGGGTGGGTTGGTGTGCTCGCTGGGCGTCGGCTGCGGGCTTGCTGTGGCTGGTCGCGCAGTTCCCCGCGCCCCTGGAAGGGCCTGCGGCCCCTCGGGGGGTGTCCGTCCGTGCGCTGCGCGGCAACCGCGGGCTTGCTGTGGCTGGTCGCGCAGTTCCCCGCGCCCCTTGAGGGGGCCTACGGCCCCTCGGGGGTGTCCGGCTGCTCGGTGCGTTGTTGGGACTTGGTCAGGGCGATTTCTGCCGATGTTGCTCCGCGTGGCGGTGGGGTGTGGCGTAGGGCCGCTGTTTCCTGGGTGTGGGCCTGGGAGTACGCGCGCAGATAACCGACGACCGTGTTCGTCACCGCGACCAGCGGTACGGCGACCACCGCGCCGCCGATCCCCGCCACCATGCCGCCCGCCGCCACGGACAGCACCACCGCCAGCGGGTGGACCCGCACCGCCCGGCCCAGGATGAACGGCTGCAGGATGTGGCCCTCGATCTGCTGCACCGCCAGTACGACCGCCAGCACCAGCACCGCCGTGAGGACGCCCTGCGTCACCAGCGCCACCACCACCGCCAGGGCACCCGACGCGACCGCGCCGACCAGCGGGATGAAGGAGAACAGGAAGATGAAGACGGCCAGCGGGACGGCCATCGGCACATCCAGGAAGTAGATGCCGAGGCCGATGAAGATGGCGTCGATCAGAGCCACTATCACCGTGCCGCGCACATACGCCGTGAGTGTGCGCCAGGCTCGCGGGCCGGCGCCGGCGACCCCGGGGCGGGCCGCCGCCGGGACCAGCTTCAGCGTCCACTGCCAGATCCGCTTGCCGTCGTAGAGGAGGAACAGGGTCGAGAAGGCGGCCAGCAGTATGCCGGTCAGCCCCTCGACGATGACCGTGACTCCCTCCAGGCCGGCCGAGGTGATCTCGTCCGTGTTGGCACCGACCGCGTCGCGCAGGTTCTCGGCGATCTCGTTGATCTGCTTGTCGGTGACGTGGAAGGGGCTCTTGAGCAGCCAGTTGCGCAGCTCGTCGATGCCGTCCTGGATCTGGTCGGCGAGGTTGTCGATGTTCTCCATGACCTGCCAGGTCACGAACCAGCCGATGAGCCCCATCACGACGAACCCGAGGATCGCGGTGAGCGCGGTCGCGGGCCCGCGCGGCATGCCCCACCGGGTGAGGCGGGCGACCGTCGGCTGGAGCAGCGCGGTGATGAGCAGCGCCACCACGAAGGCGAAGACGACGAGTTGGACGGCGCTGATGACCCGCATCAGCACCCAGACAGTGCCCGCGAGCACCAGCAGCCGCCAGCCCGCCTCGGCCGCGACCCGTACGCCCCACGGGACGACGGAGGCGGGCTCGGGCCGGACCGCGACCGCGCCAGGACCGGTGAGGGTGGTGGTGGTCGCGGCGACGGGAGCGGAAGACTGCTCCCGCTCGGGCCCGTGGCCGGGCCCCTGGCCAAGCCCCTGGCCGGGCTCGGAGGACGGCGTGGGGGGTGAGGCGGCGGAAGTCGCGGAAGAAGTCGCGGCTGTTGAGGTGTCCGGTCGCCGCGGTGGCTCGGTGCCGTGCGGCGAGGCCACGTCACGCGCGTCGTACGCGTCATCCGCGACGTCCGTGTGCTCCTTCTCCACCTCGGCCCGGCGTGCGTCCAACCGCTGACCCATCTCGGTCAGCCGGGCACCGGCCCGGCCGAGCCAATGCGGCACTCGCGACATGATCCGCCCTCGTCCCCCGTCTCTCCCTCTGCCCACCGCTCTCCCCTACAGCTCGCGAGCCACAGGAGCAACGGTCCGTATCTGACCGTACACGGCCGAAGCCCCCCACCGAAGGACGGCGAGGGGCTCGGAAAGGTTGAGAGAACCGGGGCGCGAGAGACTCGGCGGACCCGGAAAACCCTGGAGGCCTAGTAGTAGTGGTTGGCCTGCCAGAAGTTCCATGCGCCGCACGGGCTGTCGTAGCGGTCGTTCATGTAGCTCAGGCCCCACTTGATCTGGGTGGCCGGGTTCGTCGCCCAGTCGGCTCCCGCCGAGGACATCTTGGAACCCGGAAGCGCCTGCACCAGGCCGTACGCGTCGGAACTGGGGTTGTCCGCCCGGTAGTTCCAGCTGGACTCGTGGTCCACGATGTTGCTGAAGCACTGGAACTGGTCGGCCGGGACGATCTGGCGCGCCATGTCCTGGACTTCGGCGATCGAGTACGAGGCCTGCTGCGGGAAGCTGGACGCGTCGCGCGTCGCGGAACGGCTGGCCGCCTCTTCCGCTTCCTTGCGCGCCTTCGCCTCGGCCTCGGCCTTCTCGGCGGCCCTCTGCTTGGCCACCGCGTCCTTGGCCGCCTGCTTGCGCGCGGACTCCTCGGCGTCCTTCTTGGCGGTGGCGTCGGCGGCGATGGCCTGAATGTCGGCCTGCTGCGTCAGGGACGCGGTCTGCACCTCGGCCTGGGAACCCACGGGGATGTCCGTGAGCAGCGTGGTGTCGCCCACCAGTGCCTCGGCGTCCTGGGGGGTCCCGGTCTGGCCCGAGGCCACACCCGTAACTGCGCCGACAGCGGTGACCGCGGTGGCCGAAGCCACTGCCAGTCCCCGGACCGAAATCCGGCTCACACGGTTTCCTTCCAGCATCGCCCGCTTCGGTGACCTTGGCGGACGCAATCTTGCCCCGAGACACTGGCCTCCCAACTGCGGGTCACGGGAGGCACGGGCCCGGTGGGCAACTCCCCTGCGGGGAGCGCCGCGTGGTGCGCGGGCGGCATACGGCGGCGGTATGGAGTTGAAGGCGGTGCTTCTGTGGTGCCGTACTACTGGGGATACAGATGTGCCGTATGCGGGGCCTGACAGGAGTGAGACTCTGCCGTAACCGGACGCCGGGTGGCAATTCTGAGTTGCGTGTGAAAGCTCACACCTCGTTTGTCCCCAGTGATTTGAGGAAAGCCGCAGACGCGGAAGCGCCGTCCGGCTAGGCTCTTCGCCTTTGCCGGACGGCGCCGAAATACCGACTCCCTATTCACCCATTGAGGGTCAGATGTGCCCGTCCTCCAGCATTTCGGTCACCAGGGCGGCGATCTGGGAGCGTTCGGACCGGTTGAGGGTGACATGCGCGAAGAGCGGGTGGCCCTTCAGCTTCTCGACGACGGCGACGACACCGTCGTACCGGCCGACGCGCAGGTTGTCCCGCTGTGCCACGTCGTGGGTGAGGACCACCCGCGAGTTGGCGCCGATCCGGGACAGCACCGTGAGCAGGACGTTCCGCTCCAGCGACTGTGCCTCGTCCACGATCACGAACGCGTCGTGGAGCGACCGGCCGCGGATGTGGGTGAGGGGCAGCACTTCGAGCATGCCGCGCGCGGTGACCTCTTCGATGACCTCGCGGCTGGTGACCGCGGACAGCGTGTCGAACACCGCCTGGGCCCAGGGGCCCATCTTCTCGGACTCCGAACCGGGCAGATAGCCCAGCTCCTGCCCGCCCACCGCGTACAGCGGCCGGAAGACCATCACCTTCTGGTGCTGCCGCCGCTCCAGCACGGCCTCCAGCCCCGCGCACAGCGCGAGCGCCGACTTGCCGGTGCCGGCCCGGCCGCCCATCGACACGATCCCGATGTCCGGATCGAGCAGGATATCGAGCGCGATCCGCTGCTCGGCACTCCTCCCCTTGATACCGAACGCCTCACGGTCCCCTCGTACGAGACGGACGTTGCCCTCGGACGTGACGCGCCCCAGCGCCTTGCCGCGCTCCGACTGGATCGTCAGGCCGGTGTGCACCGGCAGTTCGGCGGCCTCGGGGACGTAGGCGTGCCCCTCCTCGAAGAGGAGGTCCACCTGCTCACCGGCCAGGGTCAGTTCGGACATTCCGGTCCAGCCGGAAGAGCCCGTGATGGCCAGTTCCGCGCGGTACTCCTCGGCGAGGAGACCGACGGACGAGGCCTTGATCCTGAGCGGCAGGTCCTTCGACACGACGGTGACGTCGTACCCCTCGGCCTGCAGGTTGCGGGCGACCGCGAGGATGCGGGAGTCGTTGTCCCCCAGGCGATAGCCGCTTGGCAGCACGCTGGGGTCCGAGTGGTTGAGCTCGACACGGACGGTCCCACCCAGATCCCCGATCGGGATCGGGGCGTCGAGACGACCGAACCGGACCCGGAACTCGTCCAGCAGGCGCAGCGCCTGCCGGGCGAAGTACCCGAGTTCGGGATGGTGCCGCTTGGCCTCCAGTTCCGTGACCACGACGATCGGGAGCACGACTTCGTGCTCCTCGAAGCGGTTCAGAGCGCCTGGATCGGCCAGCAGGACGCTGGTGTCGAGAACATAGGTGCGCCGGTCTGGCATACGGCGCTTTGTGCTGGTCACCACGGAAGGACGTACCCCCTCGGATGAGGTCGGGGAGCGACGAAGGAGATCTGGACCGGTCGACGGCCGCTGTGCGCGGGCCGAGAACCGGCCCTCCGCCTGTTCGCCCGTGCTGTGACCACACGGTCGGGCTGGTGCAAAGGGCCTCCCGGGCGGACGGCCCCGTGCCGTCCGCTGAGATACGACACCCGTGGTTCGGGTGTCGACCTGCTTGGCTTATGCCCTCGAACATGCGCGACCATGCCACGCCGCATGGCGGCGCGCTGGTGAACTCCTTGTTACTTCCGCACCCTCGACCTCAGGGGCAGTACCGGTGAACAGCCCGCGGAGCGGGTCGCTCAGCCGCCGTAGCGCCGGTGGCGGGCCGCGTAGTCACGCAGGGCACGCAGGAAGTCGACCTTGCGGAAGGCCGGCCAGAAGACCTCACAGAAGTAGTACTCCGAGTGGGCCGTCTGCCAGAGCATGAACCCGGACAGCCGCTGCTCGCCGCTGGTACGGATGACGAGGTCGGGGTCGGGCTGGTCGCTGGTGTAGAGGTGCTTGCCGATCATGTCGATGTCGACGCTCTCGGCGAGTTCCTCCAGCGAGGTGCCCTTGTCGTGGGCGTCCAGCATCATCGACCGCACGGCGTCGGCGATCTCCTGTCGACCTCCGTACGCGATGGCGACGTTGACCAGTATTCCGCCCGTCACATGCGCGGTGGACTCCTCGGCCTCCTTGATCTGGGTCTGCAGCTGACCCGGGAGCAGATCGAGGTTGCCGACGTGGTGGACGCGCCAACGGCCGTCGGCGGCGAGGGAGGTCACGACGTTCTCGATGATTCCGAGAAGCGGGGCCAGCTCTTCCTGCGAGCGGGTGAGGTTGTCCGTGGAGAGCAGCCAGAGGGTGACGACCTCGACGTCCGTCTCGGAGCACCAGCCGAGGAACTCCTCGATCTTGTCGGCGCCGGCCTTGTGCCCCTGGGCGGTGGTGGAGCCCGCCGCCTTCGCCCAGCGCCGGTTGCCGTCCACGATGACGCCGATGTGCTTGGGCACCTGGTCGTGGTCGAGGTGACCCTCGACCCTGCGTGTGTAGACCCTGACCAGCAGCCGGCGCAGGTTGTCGCGCAGCTTCACGTGTTTGTCAGCCCCTCCGTACGGATCGGACAGGCGCGGCCGAGCGCAATCCCTGGCCCGCGGTCCCTGCCCGTGGCGGTCCTCGGGGGTGACGATCCCCGGAGGGGGAAGCGTACCGCTGCGCGGCGGGGGGTCTTGCGCGTGGGGGAAGGGGGCGGGGGGTTTGGGGTGGGGGGTTTGGGGTGGGGGTTTGGGACGGGGGGCGGGGTCGGAAGCAGGAGGCAGTCGCGGCGGGAGAGGCCGGAGCGGGAGGGTTCGAGAGCGGAGGGTTCGAGAGCGGGAGGGTTCGAGAGCGGGAGGGTTGGAGAGCGGTGGTATCCGGCTGGCTCGTCCGGGCACAAAAAAACGGGCCGGTCCGTGGGGGGGAGACGGACCGGCCCGAGGGGGGGTTTCCACCATAACCCTTCGTGAGTGATGCTGCGTGCATCAGCGCGGAACAACTACTCTCCGAAGTCGCCCGACAACGCGCGGATGGCCTCGGAACGGGGTTTTCATGGCTGGATCATGGCCGGAAAACAGCTGATTCCCAGGAAAAATCGCGGGATCCGAAGGGATCCTGAGGCATCTGGCACCTTTCGCCTCCCGATGCACACCCCTGAGCGCTACAGTGCCATTCGAGTGCCGGACAACCGCGGGCGGCGCCCGGGACAGGGCATCCCTCCCAGGGGCGACCCCGTCGCGAACGCCCGCTTGACGCCGTCGCTAACTTCGCAGTCATGGCCTCGTTCACCACCCCTCTGACCCCGGAACCGGTTCCGTTGGAGCTCGCCGAGTCCAGCCGAGCGCGCCGGCGCGGCCTCCTGGGCCGGGACGGCATCGAGGGCGCACTGCTCCTGAAGCCCGCGAGTTCCATCCACACGTTCGGGATGCGGTTCGCGATCGACGTCGCCTACCTGGACGCAAACGCGCGGGTCCGGACAGTAAGAACCATGCGCCCGGGCCGAGTTGGCCTGCCCCGCCCCTGGGTGCGGTCGATCCTGGAGGCGGAGGCCGGAGCCCTGGAGAGGTGGGGAGTTCGACGGGGAGTACGGCTTTCGTTCGACACCGACGACGCGCCGCAGGCGGACCGCTGAACAGGAGTGGCGCGACCCCCGAGAGCCCCGGAAGGGGTGGGCCTGGCACCGCGCAGGCCCCTCCTCTGCGCGGTACCACCCGCGCACTTTGCTCACGCGAATTGCCCTTTACTCAAATTTACGCGACGGCGACCCATGCTCACGAACACTCGCGATAACGATGTGGAAACCTCGTGAAGCCTTTTCGGGCATACGCACACATGTCTCGCGGATCGAGCGAGGACGCCGAGATTTCGCCAATATTCGGGCGCATTGAGATGAGCCTGAGCGATATCCGGATGTTTGCCCACAATAAGCCATGAAATGCCGCAAATATTACGGATTGTCCCGGAGACCTGTCAGACGGAACGCTTGCGAGCCTCGAACAGATGACGGCTGCTGTACGCCACGAACGACCCCTCGGCCTCGATCAGCTCGTGCAGGGCCCGGAGTTGGGGGCGGTACGCGTCCACGGTGAACCCGGGCACCATCCAGACCACCTTGCGCAGGAAGTGCACGACAGCGGCGATGTCGTAGAACTCCATCCGCAGCCGCTCGGCGCGCAGGTCCACGATCTCCAGCCCGGCCGCCTCCGCACCGGCACGCTCACGGTCGGGGTGGCGAGCGCTGTGCTGCTGGTCGGGCTGCGGTCCAAGGAAGTGCTCGACCACTTCGTACGCGCTGGCCGGCCCGACATGCTGGGCAAAGTACGTACCGCCGGGCCGCAGAACGCGGGCGATCTCGGTCCAGTGCGGCGCTACGGGGTGCCGGCTGACGACCAGATCGAAGGCGTCGGCCGCGAAGGGCAGCGGCGCGTCGTCCGGTACGGCGACGACGACCGCGCCGCGCGGATGCAGCAGGGCGGTGGCCTTGACGACGTTCGGCGGCCAGCCCTCGGTGGCGACGGTGAGCGGCGGCAGCTTCGGGGCGGTGTTGAGGACCTCACCGCCTCCGGTGTGCACATCGAGCGCGGCGGACACTCCGGCCAGCCGCTCACCCATGGCCCGGGCGTACCCCCAGGAGGGCCGAGCCTCGGTGGCCCGCCCGTGGAACCAGGAGAAGTCCCAGCCGTCGGTGGGAACGGCGGCCCCTTCGGCGAGGAGTTGCTCGAAGGTGGGCGCGGACGCGGGTACGGACATAGGGCTGATGTTCTCAGGCTGCTGTCAGTACCCGCTGATAATTTTCGGCACGGTCACAGCCGGGCCGTAAAGCGGATAGCGAAAACGGAGTTGGTGCGGGACATGTTGTACGCAGACGACGAGACGACAACATTGCGGGCGAAGCTCGACCAGGAACGGGACGCGGTGCTGTGGAAACTGGACGGCCTGGACGAGGAGCAGGTCCACAGACCGATGACGCCGTCAGGCACAAGCCTGCTGGGACTGGTGAAGCACCTCGCGTCGGTGGAGTACGGCTGGTTCGTGGAGACGTTCGGCCGCGAGCCGGAGCCTTTCTGGTTCGACCCGTACCTCGGCGAGGACATGACCGCGGGCCCGGACGAGACCATCGCCCAGATCACCGACTTCTACGCCCGCGCCCGCGCCGCCGCCGACCGCGTACTGACGGAACTCCCCCTGGACACCCTGGGCAAGCCGACATGGCGGGACGACGAGTGCTCGCTGCGCTGGGTCCTGGTCCGCATGACGGCGGAGACGGCCCGGCACGCGGGGCACATGGACATCGTGCGGGAGTTGATCGACGGAGCGACGGGCGAGTACACCCCGTCATGAGGGGCCCGCGTCCAGGACGAGCATGAGGTGTTCGTCGTCGCCGTGGCGCACCGTACCGCTACGACGGAAGCCGTGCTTCTCGAGAAGGCGGACAGAGGCGGTGTTCTCGGCGAACGGATCGGCGTAGAGGGGCCGATGGATCTCGCGCGACAGGAAGAGCCCGAGGGCAACACTGCCCACCCCCCTCCCCCAGTACGGCCGCCCGAGCCAGTACCCGATGAAGCGATCGCCGCCGACCCCCTGTTCGCCTTCCCACCACGCGACGATGCTGCCGGCGGGCTCACCGCGCACGGTGACCGTCTGCACGAACACGGTGCTGTCGCCGAGGATCTTCGTCTTCCAGTGCGCCATGAAGGCGTCCCGCGGCCGGGGCGTGAACCGCGACCGGCGTACGGCTTCCGGATCATGCTCGTAGGCGAGGAGAAACTCCAGATCGGCTTCGACGACATCACGGAGCTGTACGTCGTTGCCGGCCCTGCCGTCGGTCACGCTGTCGGTCGTCATGTCGGGAGTTTGGCAGCGGCCACTGACAATGACCGGCGGCTGTCCCTCTACTGGCCGCCGCTGACCCGCTCGTACCGCAGGAGTACGACGCCGTTGCCGAAGGTACGTGTCTCGACGAGCTGGAGCCGGGTGAGGTGGTCGGCGTCGGTGAAGAGGGGCCTGCCTCGTCCGATCAGCACGGGGTGGACGCAGAGATGAAACTCGTCCACGAGGTCGTGCCGCAGAAACTCGGCGGCGAGCTCGGCACCGCCGACCGCCATGTCCCCGCCGGCCTGCGCCTTGAGCGCCCGAATCTCCTCCGGGACGATTTCCCTCACGATGGTCGTGTTCCAGTCGGCATGCTCCAAGGTCCGGGAGAACACATACTTCGGCATGTCCCGCCAGATCCCGGCGAACTCAACCATGGGGTCCGCACTGTCGGCGTCGGCACCGGCATCGTAGGTGGGCCAGAAGTCGGCCATGAGCTGATAGGTGACACGCCCTTCAAGAAAGGCACCCATGGCCTTGGCCTTCTGATTGAAGTACCGGTGAAGCTCTTCATCGACGAGATGCCAGTCGATCTCACGGTTGGGCCCCTCGAAGTACCCGTCGAGAGAAACGGACATCATCAGGACGACTTTCCGCACGGCACACACACCTCACCTACGTCTGAGCAGTACTGGCGCGTTGACGGTACTCATCCGGCCATTCCCCGGGTCCTGTTGCCACGCGGGGTTTCACGTTGATGGCGTCTCGGGGCCCGCAAGGCCTTCGGGGAATCGGCGGGAGCAGCGGTTTCATCACGTCGTGGACGAGCGCCGAGTTGCAGGCCGTGTCAGGGACTATTTCCGAGGGCATGATCCGCCCTTTGTAGTTGGTCAGCCGGACAGGGCGAACCGACAGCCCCGTCATGCACTCACGATCGCTGAAGAATCGAGGTCAACGCCTGTTGCCACGTTCGCTTTCTCGGGACCGCCAGACCTGGCGCAAGGTCCGATCGCGCCGGAGAGGTACCGATCTCGGTCGGTTGCTTTGTGAACCCGAGGTTCTGGACCCTTTGCCTACGCTTCGACCAACGGCGATTCGAAGCTCGTGAGTTCAGCGATCTGCCGCAGGATTTCGCGGTACTGCTCGCGTCGCGCCACCGCCGTCGTGCTCAGCATCAAGACCGCCATGCGCTTGCAGTCCGGATGAGGCAGATATGCATAGATCTGGAGCATCGCGGTCGAGGGAAGGCCGGATTCCGGAGTTGGCGTACGCACCGTCTCGCCCATCGACGCAGGACCACTGGGCAGGTCCAAGTACTCGAGGTGGGAGTGCTGCCCCTCTGTGGCCACTGCCCGGGCCGCACTCACCGCCCGCGGTGACCAAGCGATGTCTCGCCAGGACACGGTGAAAAGGGAATGCAGGGTTTCGCCATTGCTTCCCGCCGTGTCGTCACGGTGGACGCCCAGGGAGCAGTGGACTGTGCCCACCTCGCGCAGGGCACGCAAGAGCTGCTGCCCCGATGCCAATTGGGCGATGAACTGCTGTCGGGTGACGCCGTCAGGAACGGCCTCGACCATGGGTGCCAGCGCCTTCTGGAGCCGGTCGGCCTCTGCAGAGGCGGGTGCGGCGAGAAGAATGTCAATCGGCAGCTCGGTGAAGCCTCCCGGTACGGCAAACCAGATGCCTGCACTGGGATCACTTGCCGAGTCATCGACGAGGACGCGGTATGTCATTTCCATAAGTTTTTTAAAGGCTTCGTGAGTGTCGGTGATTCAGGATCGGACAGGAACAATCCCGGCACGGCGACCGCGTTCGACGTCCTCGGCAGTGGCTCCCCAGTCTGCGACGGTACGACGCCCGCCGTCCGACCCCGTCTGCTGGTGAAGGAAGCGGAAGCGGCGCGGCATCGCCCCGTCAGACGTAGGTGCGGCGAGCACCCCGATGAAACGAGGGTCCCCGGCAAGCCATACCGAGCCGATCTGGGCCTTGAGTTCAGGTGTCGCACGAGGCGCCATGCGTCGGCTCCACCAGCCGACACCCCAATGCCGGGCGAACACCATGGGCAGTGACTCCTCCGGCCGGGCCGGGTTCGGAAACTCGAACCAGCCGAACTGTTTGCCGAAGACATCGGTCCGGTTGGCGAGGCCGTGCGGGGGTTGATGGGCCAGCTGCCACGGATACACGCGCAAGACGCGCCTCATCCGGAAGACGGCGGCAATGATGAAGAGCTGAAGGAATGCTCGGTAGAAGCTGTACACGAGGAACGGCGCGACGACGACCGCATAACCGGGTCCCAGGAAGACCGACAAGACGGCCAGCAGGGCAAACCACAACGCGATCCAGGCAACGAGAGCGACCACATTCATCGCAAGTTGCTTTGACCAAGCCCGCCGGGTCGGTGGGTGCTCCCAGGCGGCAGGGGGGCCTGTGGGGTTCATGTGCGTCCTCTCTTACCCTTCGGTTCAGAACGCGTACCGCGCGAGGTCGATCAGCGCGCCGCCGTCCAGAATGCTCCGCACACCGTCGATTCCTGTGCTGCCGTCCCCGACGATGTCGTTGTCAAGAAAATCAGCGGTGACGGGCAGCATGCCGCCCAATTCCAGCGCAAGCGCATACCGCCATGCGGCTCCCGGGCGGCGGCGAAGCCTCAGTCGCCCTGGCAGGCGCAGACCACGCATGCCAGTACGCGCAGGGTCGCGCGGCGCTTGGCGTCGCAGGCCGCCAACATGCGTGGGTGCGTATGCCGGGGGTGGGCATCGTGGAGGATCACGCGCAGCGCTCCGTCGCGATAGCGGAGCGAGACGTAGATGTCGCCGAGCGACCGTCGTAGACCGCCTGCGCGAAGTCCATCCGTCGGCCTGCGGCGCGGTAGGCGGGGTCGTCGCGATACTCGGTCGGGACTTCCAGCTGGTGCGGTATCCACTGCCCAATTGGGCCTCCCTACGTTGTCACGCGGGAGAAGCGAGCCCATTCGCAGGGTCGGCTCGTCTACTTCTCACCCGGGCCATCGCCGCCCCCGGAAGGGCGTTCAACAACGAACGATCCCTTGCCCCGCACCGTGATGATGAGCCCGCGCTGAATCAGGAGTTGGAGAGCCGCCCGTGCAGTCGGTCGCGAGACGTTGAACTCCTCGCAGATGGCCGCCTCGGACGGCACTCGACGGCGAGGAGCGTACGTGCCGTCTGCGATGCGCGAGCCAAGTATGCGGGCGATCTGCTCGTACAGCGGCTCAGGCCCCTCAAGGTCGACAGTCATATCTCGACCCTATTTGACCTGCGACGATGCATATCGTTAGCTGTAGTCACCTGACAACACCTTACAAGTTGGCGTAATGTCCCGATACGGCAAGACCCCCGCGACGGTGCGAACGTCCGGGGGCGCGGCCCACCAACTGTTAGGAGTTGATGAACATGGCCGAGCGTAGCGCTGCCGCGCTGCACTGGGTTGTGGTGACCCTGGTTCTCCGGGTCCTCACCCGCCTGATCCCACCGACCGGCACCCATCGGAAACCTCCCGTGCCGATGCGGACCATCGTGACCCGCAAGGACACCGGACGCCCTGCCGGTTTGGCGGTGCGGGTGCCTGCCTTGCGCCGGTCGCCGTACAGCACCGACCACGGCCCTCTGGACGGTTCCGCCTCCCGACTGTCACGGCCCTACCTGCCCAACACTCTCTCGGACCCACCTCCGGAGACGAACGCCGTCCCGACAGCCCGTACGTCTCGTGTACGTCCCTACTGGGCGGCGCGTGAGCGGGCGGTGCGGTTGCGCCGCCGGGCGGTCACGGTGCTGGCCGTGGACTTCGGCATCGACGTCGACACCCGAGACATCCACGCCGAGCTGAGCGCGGTGAGGCCCCGATGACCAGCGCCAGGGGCACCAGAGCCCAAAGCGCCGTACGAAAGGCCGAGTTGCCGATGTTGCGCGCCTACCGGCTGTGGTTCGAGCACGCCCGCAAGTGCACCGACTGCAAGCGCGTCACCAAGGCACAGGACGGATGCGAGAGCGGACAGGAGCTGTGGGGCGCCTACCGCCGAGCGTACGACGGAGGTACCACATGACAACCACCCCGACAGCCACGTGCCAGACGGTCCGCGCCTCACTGTTCTACCGAGCACCGATTCTCAGCGAGACCGGAGCATGCGTCCTCCCCAAGGGACACAAGGACGACCACCAGGACGCCAAGGGCGCACGCTGGTACGCCATCCCCCTTGTCGGCGGGACGGACCTCGGCCCTGGACAGGGGCGGACAATGACCCACACCCCCGAACCGGCCTGGACAGCGGAACCCCCGTTCCGCTCCCCCCGCTGCGTCCTGGGCCAGCACCCCGAGTGCCAGGACGCCGAACCTCGCGACACCGGCGTACCCGGAGTCCACTACCTCGTGTGCACCTGCACCTGCCACGGCCCGGTACTGGCGCGATAGCGTCGCCCTTCAGGTTCCAACCAACGGCCGCACAACATCTGATCCATTCAGATTGTGCGGCCATCGGGCAAGGTGTGCCCCTCATCTGCGCGTGCCCGGAGCGGTGCGGCGGTGCCCAGTCTCCGCCGGGCATCCAGCCACGCCCCCTCGAATTCCTCCGCTGAGATCGCCTCGGCGTGCGGCGAATCCGCCCACGTCCTGAGGCTGGCCTCGGCGACGCGGCCGTATCGCTGTTCGTACCGGCTCATGGTGGCGATGTCCGCGCGTTCCTGGAGCCGGAGGCCCTCCTCCCGGGAGGCGGCCGTCTGTGGGGTGCCGTCGACGCCTCGCACGTCCACCTGTCGGAGGATCTGGCCCTGCTCGTCCCCCTCGAAGTACTGCCACAGGTCTTGGGCCTCGTCGTACATGCGGATCCACATCACCATGGCGTCACGCTCGCGCAGGGAGCGGAGTCGCGCCGGTACGGCACGCGCTCGGGTGCGGACAGCTCACTCTGTCGCCGAGGGGCGGACCCATTCCGGGCCCGAGGTGCCTCACTTCTCGCCCCCCTTCTGGAACGTCACCTCCACGCGCCGGTTCTTGCGCCGGCCCTGTTCCGAGGAGTTGTCGGCGATCGGGTAGTCCTCGCTGTAGCCGCGTACCTGGAAGGTCACGTCCGGGCCCAGGCCGGCGGCCAGTTCGTCGTGAACCACCTCCGCGCGGTTCTTGGAGAGGGTCAGGCCGTGGGCGTACGAGCCGAGGTTGTCGGTGAAGCCGAAGACCCTGACGTTCGTGGCCTTCTGGGCCTTTATCTCGTCGGCGATCGCCTGGATACGGGAGCGGGCCTCCGGGTTGAGCTTGGAGCTGTTCTTGGGGAACAGGACCTCCGCCTGGAGTGCGAAGGTCACGCTCTCACTCGTGTCCACCCGGCGTTCCTCGCCGCCCATGTCCTCCACGACGGACATGATGTCGAGCACCTTGGACGGGGCGAGCGTGGCGCCGGCGGCCAGTTTCAGGCCGGGGCTGTTCGGGTCCACTTCGGGGGGTGGTGAGGTGGTGATCGCGCCCGGAAGAGCAGCGGGGTTGTCGTCGTCCGCGGCGGCGGGTGTGCCCGTCAGGGAAAGGGTGGCCAGTACCGCCAGGGCCGTGAGCACGGTTGAGGTGGAGCGGCTGGTGACGGCCATGGTCACTCGCCCTCGGAGATCTCGATCGACGCCGGAGGCATCGTGCCGACTTGGAAGTTCACCTGGTTGGAACCCTCCGGAGGAGCGGGGAACTGGGCGTACCAGTCGGCCGTCTGTCCCGTGTCCACGCCTCCTCCCTCGAACTTCGTGCACAGGCAGCGTCCAGAGGTGTCCCGGAGGACGAGGTACTTCTTCTTGGCCTTGCTGTCGACCAGCGACGCTCCGGCGAGAGAGGCGCCGTTCTTGAGAAGCTCATTTTCGTCACCGAGCCAGTCGCCCGGGACCCAGAACTTCCCGCCGTTGTTGGTGACCGTGCCGTTCACCGTCACGAAGCCACCCTGATCGCGGACGGCCGAGGTGACCGTGAGCGTGATGTCGCCGTTCTTCACTTCGGCCAGCGCGGGTTCGGCAGCCGGTGCCGGGGACTCCGTCTTCTCGTCTCCGCCGCTCTGGGTTTGGCTGGGTGCCGATGAAGACGCCTTCTCGTCCGTCTTGTCGCCGTCTCCTCCCCCACAGCCCGCCACCGTGAGGAGCAATCCGGTCGCGATCGCCACCGCGGTCACTGCCCTACGGCTCTTCATGGTGCGCCGAAACTTCATCGGTACGACTTCCTCTCACTCGACCAGATGCACAGAGAACAGCACAGACGCGTCGGGAAAGTCGTCTGGATTGAAATCACCGGGGTCGATGGTCACGGTTTCGCCGTCACAGTCCAACTCGAAGGGATCCAGGGGGTCGACGGGGGGTACGTTCTCGCAGCGCGGCTGGATGACAGCGGTCGCGTGGGCCTTGCCCCTCATACTTTCGGTGCCTGGAATGATCGAGTTGCCGACGGTGTAGTTGGTCTGGATGTTGACCCGGAATCCGGGATATCCGTCCCGTACTACCCGCACGGCCTCGCCATCGAGAGACGAGTCGTTGTCGGCTGCCAGAGCCTGCGCGGCGGCCTGGGCGCCATCGCCCACTGGCTTGTCACCGTCCAGCCAGTCGAGCCAGTCATCGTCGTCCGCCTCGATTGCGGCCACCAAGCCGTCCACCATTTCGTCCCGGGCGTCCTGTGCGGCCGCCAACGCCGCAGCGTCCGCCGCGGACTGGGCTCCGTTGCGGACGGACGCTGCTTGCGCGAACACGAAGAAGGCGACGGCGGCGAAGAGCAGGATTCCCGTCAGCCAGATGTAGATCGGCAGGGTCTGCCCACGGTCACTCAGAACGCGTGCGGCGGTCAGCCGCCGGTGACGCTGGTGACCGCAGTGCTGATCGCCCCCGAGATTATGCTGCCCAGATTGAGACCCCTGATCAGCACGAAGATCCCGGCGACGATGATCATCAGGCCGGCGTACTCCACGAAC
The DNA here is from genome assembly GCF_040644035.1 of Streptomyces sp. NPDC047042. Lineage (NCBI taxonomy): Bacteria > Bacillati > Actinomycetota > Actinomycetes > Kitasatosporales > Streptomycetaceae > Streptomyces > Streptomyces sp. NPDC047042. The sequence goes on from NZ_JBEYVP010000021.1 coordinate 87,002, forward strand.
CCGGCCCCCCTGTCCCGCTGACCGCCCCGCATCCGGGAAACGACAGTCCACGTCCACCTGTTGAACCTGTCCACTGCGCCTGCCCTTCCGCCGAACGTCAATACCGACACGGCCACCGTACGTGAAAGACGGTCTACTCCGCGTGGGTCCGGGGACCCAACTTCCCTCCCCGGTACGCCTCATCACAGCCACCCCTCCCGAGCCGTACCCAGCCACCGGGCGATCGCTTCACTCCGGGTCGCACTCTGCAGCTTTGCGAAGATGCGATTGATGTGGTTCTTGACTGTCTTCTCGCTGATGAAACAGGTGGCGGCGATCTGCTGGTTGTTCACCCCGGCCGCGATGAGATCCATGACCTCCACCTCCCTTGAACTCAGGCCGAAGTCCGGTCGGACGTGGTCGCGGGCGGCGAGTGTCGTCACACGGCCGGGACGAGCCTCACGAGTCTGCCGCAATGGTGGCATGAATGGTTGCACATGCGAAGAGATTTCGTTCGGTTCGTAGGAAACGTCGAGCGAATCCGCTACGGCCGGGCTCAGTACGGCGGAGGTGTGCGGTGCCTTCGACGCGCGTGCCGTCACCCTCGTCCCCCTGCCCACCGCCCGTACCGCCTCCGAAAGTTCCTCCGCCGTGAAGCCTCCGTGGATCAGGTAGCCCGACGCGCCTCCGGTCAGCGCCTGCCGCACGGTCTCCGGCTCGCTGCTGTACGTCAGCATCATCACCGGGGCCAGCAAGGCCAGTTGGGGAAGAGCCGTGAGGCCGTCCGTGCCGGGCATGCGTACGTCGAGCAACACCACGTCAGGCCGTACGCGCTCCGCCTCCGACACCGCCTCGGCGCCGTTCGACGCCTCCGACACCACATCGATGTCCGGGTGGCCGCCCAGCAGTGCCGTCAGGCCAGCCCGTACTACGGGGTTGTCGTCCGCCACCAACACCCTTAGTGGCTGCGGCCGTTCATCTTCGGGCATGCGAGACGACCTCCTTTCGGGGCCGGGGCACGTAGTCGAGTGCGGGAGGCGGTCCGGGAGGCAGTCCGGCAGAGCTCACTTCGACGCGGATCTCCGTGCCCCCTCCCTCCCGTCGGCCCAGGTGCATCACCGCACCCAGCGACCTCGCCCGCTCCACCATGCCCAGCATGCCGAAGTGGCCTGATCTGGTTGCCTCTTCGAGGTTGAATGGCGCGGGGAGGCCTACTCCGTCGTCCGTGATACGGAGTGTCAGCCCGCCCCCTGACGGCGCCGCCTCCAGCGTCACCCTCGCCGCGTGCGCATGCCTGCGCGTGTTCTCCAGGGCCTCCGACACGATCGCCAGGAGGTGGTGTGCCGTCCGGTGCGGGAGGGCGTCGATCCGTTCGGTGGGCGCCTTCAGAGTCGTACGGATTCCTGTGGCCTGCTCGAACTCGGCTGCCTTCTGGGCCAGTTCGGCTACCAGGTCTACGTCCGGTGCCGTCAGGTCCGTGTGGTGGCGCAGGTCGGTGAGGAGTTCGCGGGACTCCGCCGCCGCTCGGCGGGCCGCCGAGGCGACCAGAGTCGCGTGACGCCGTACCGACTCAGGGTTGGGGTTCCTTCCGCCGTCCGCCGCTGACGCCAGAGCCTCCGCCGCCAGCGACAGGCCGTACAGGGTCTTGGTGACCGAGTCGTGCATCTCCCTTGCCAGGCGCGCCCGTTCGGACTCCACCGCCTCCGTGACCGCCAGCCGGGAGTTCGCCTCGGCCAGTGCCTCGCTCGCCGTACCGAAGCGGAACATCAGGTTGCGCAGGGTGACACCGATGATGCCGGCGCCGACGCAGAAGCCCGCTATGAGGAGGGTGCTCGTGCCAGTGCCCGGGTGCTGTTCCCAGGCTCGGTAGACCGTGAGGAGTACGACCAGTTGCAGGCCCGTGAAGACGCCCGAGCCCCGCCAGCCGTACAGGAGTCCGGCGAGGAGGGGGGTGCACGCCGTGGCGTACGCGAGAGGGGAGGCGGGGGACGCGGTGAGGAGGAGTATCGCCGCGAGTATCAGGTCGGCCGCCATCAGGGCGGGGTGGGCGAGGAGGCGGGGCGCCAGGCGGTCCCAGTCCCGGTACATCGCGTACGAGGCGGTGATGCCCAGGACCGCCGCCGCGAGGACCGTGTAGAGCGGGGGGCCTTCCACGGTGTTGGTCATGGCGAAGGGGGTGCCGAGGGCGATCATCGTCATGCGTACCGCGAATGTCTGGCGGCACAGGGCCTGCAGGGCGTTCAGCTGGAGACGGACGGTGGCGGGCGCCGGTGCGTCGTCGGCCAGATAGCCGGCTGTCGGGTCGTAACCCCGGACCCGGTCCTGGCCTCGGTCCCGGCCTCGGTCCTGGCCTCGGCTTCGGCCTCTGCTCTCGCTGCGCGTCGCCTTCATGGCTCTCATCACCCCCGTCGCTTTCAAGGTTGCAGAATCGAGCCGAAATTCGTACCCGAGCCGAGGAACATTCCCGTAGCGATGAGGATCATCGTGGCGGGGAGCATGAACACCAGGGTGACGAGCGTCGCCTTCGGAATCGTCTTCGCGGCCCGGCGGCGGGATTCCTGGGCGTCCGTGCGGCGCATGTCCGCGGCGATCTGGATCAGGGTCTCGGCGATCGGGGAACCGAGTTCCTCCCCTTGCTGGAGCGCCGAGACGAACTGGGCCACCTGTTCGCTGGAGTTGCGCTTGCGGAGTTCGTCGAAGGCCTGGCGGCGGCTGACGCCCATGTCCATCTGGCGGAGTGTGATGCGGAGTTCGTCCGCCCAGGGGCCCTCGTACTTGTCCGCCACCCGGTCCAGGGCCTGGCGGAAGCCGAGGCCCGCCGAGACCACGACCGCGAGTACGTCCAGGAAGTCGGGGAGCGTTCGGTCGATGACGTCCTTACGCTCCCGTACCGCCTGCCAGATCGCCACGTCCGCCGCCGTCACTCCGAACGCGAACGTGACGACCGCGAGGAGCAGTTGGCCGTTCGACAGGAAGATCAGGCCCATCAGGACACCGAAGGTGACGTAGACCGCTCGGCGGGCCGCGTAGCGGGTGATGGTCAGGCCGCCGGGGTTGCCCGCCATGTCGATGCGCAGGCGTTTCGCGTCGACCCTGGCGGGGCCCATCAGGCGCAGGACCAGGGGGGCGAAGCGCAAGCCCATGCGGTCCACCGCCGAGCCGGCCTTGGAGACCCGGCTGCCGCCCACCTCGAGGGCCAGGAGCAGGTCCGGCGGCAGCTTGGCGTCGGCCCGCATCATGCGGATGCCCAGGAGGGCGCCCGCGACGGCGAGCGCCATCAACAGGGCCAGCAGCAGTGGCAGCATCCGATCACTCACTCCCCTCAGACTTCGATCTTGCCCAGGCGGCGGATGACGAAGAAGCCGACTGTGTACAGGCCCAGGGAGAGAAGGATCAGGCCCTGGCCCAGGGCCGAGCCGGTCACCTTCTCCAGTGCGCCGTCGTTCGATGAGTTGATGAGGAGGAGGGAGCCGAGGCCCAGGCAGGGAACCGTGAAGGCCGTCGCGTTGACCTCCGACAGCATCGTGCGGACCTCGCGCCGCGTCTCCTTCCTGTCCTCCAGGGTCTGGGTGAGGTTGCGGAGCGAGTTGACCACCGAGCCGCCCGCCTTGTTGGACAGGACCAACGTGGTGACAAGTACGACCAGTTCGCGGGACGGGAGGCGCTCCGCCAGTTCACCGAGCGCGTCGTCGACCGTACGGCCGAGGCTCAACTGATCGGCCACGCGCGCCAGTTCCTCGCCCGCCGGTGCCTCCAGCTCCTCCGCCGCCATCGCCAGTGACGTACGCAGGGCCAGACCGGCCGCCGTCGCATTGGCCAACAGGCGTGCCACGTCTGGGAGTTGGTTGATGAACGCCTCGATACGTTTCTGGCGCTGCCAGTTGAGGAAGATCGCCGCGCCCCAGATCGTCACGAGCGCGGCGATCGGACCGAAGAAGGGGGCCAGTACGGCGGCTGCCAGCAACCACAGCGCGACGCCGACTCCGGTGACGTACGTGAAGAACTCGCCCGCCGTCAGGTCCAGTCCGGTCGCCGAGAGGCGGAGGTGGATCATGCGGCCGAGACGGGTGCGGCGCAGTCGGCGGTCGACGGTGGCGAACCGGCGTACGCGGCCGGACACCAGGTGCAGCGCCCCGCCGCCGGAGAGGCGGTCCTCGAGCGCCTGGCGCTGGGCGCGGCCGGTGGCGTACGTGTGCACGCCCGCGACCGCGAGGGTGCAGCACAGCACGGTGGCGCCCAGCGCGAGCGGGACCGAGTTGTTCATGGCTTCTCGCTCCGCGTGGTCGTATGGATCCCTGTAGTCGTACGGATCCTTGTCGTCGTACGGATCCCTGGCGTCGTACGGATCCCTGGCGTGGTCCTGGTCGTTCGCGTGTTCATCCGATCGCCTGCCTCGAGTCCAGTACGTCGAGGACCTCGGCCACTCCGAACGCCGGTGGCAGCGACTCGTTCGCCATGTACAGCTTCTCGGCGACCGGGCGGGGCAGCGGCAGGTGCTGGAAGTAGCCCTGGGCGACCCGGTCGGGGCCGGTCGGGCGGGAGACGTAGCGGGAGACGGTCACGATGCGGAACTGTTCGCGGCCGTGGGAGACGAGCAGGGCGATCTCCGCGACGCGGCGGGAGCCGTCGGCGTGGCGGGCCAACTGGACGACCACGTCGACCGCCGAGTTGATCTGGTCCTTCAACGCCTCGAAGGGGATCATGACTTCGGACATCGAGCCCAGGGTCTGCAGCCGCATCAGCGCGTCCTCCGCCGAGTTGGCGTGGACGGTGGCCAGGGAGCCGTCGTGGCCCGTGGACATCGCCTGGAGCATGTCGAGGGTCTCACCGCCTCGCACCTCACCGACGATGATGCGGTCGGGGCGCATGCGCAGGCTGTTGCGGACCAGGTCGCGGATGGTGATCTGGCCCTTGCCCTCCACGTTCGGCGGGCGGGACTCGAGGCGGATCACGTGCTCCTGCTGGAGCTGGAGTTCGGCCGAGTCCTCGATGGTGATGATGCGTTCGTGGGCGGGGACCAGGCCGGACAGGGCGTTGAGGAGCGTGGTCTTGCCGGTGCCCGTACCGCCGCTGACGATGACGTTGAAGCGGGCCCTGACGAAGGCCGCGAGGAGCATCAGCATCTGCTCGTCGAGTGAGCCGAGGCCGATCAACTCCGGGAGTGTGTAGGCGCGGGGGAAGCGGCGGATCGTGAGCGTCGGGCCGGTCAGGGAGAGCGGCGGGATGATGACGTTGACGCGTTCGCCGGTGGGCAGCCGGGCGTCGACCATCGGATTCGACTCGTCCACACGCCTGTTGACCGTAGAGACGATCCGCTCGATGGTCTGCATCAGCTGCTCGCTCGACGCGAAGCGCATGGGGAGCTGTTCGACGCGGCCGGCTCGTTCCACGAAGATCGAGTCCGGCCCGTTGACCATGATCTCGGTGATCGACGCGTCGGCGAGAAGCGGTTCGAGGACGCCCAGGCCGAGGGCTTCGTCGACCACCCGCCGGATGAGCTGGGAGCGTTCGGCGGAGGAGAGGACCGGACCCTCACGGCTGATGATGTGCCCGAGGACGCGTTCCAGGCGGACGCGGCGTTCGGCCGCCGCGAGGCTGGACATCTCCGCGAGGTCGATCTCCTCGAGGAGCTTGGCACGGTAGACGGCGACGAGGTGGCCGTCCTCGCGCGCGGTTCCGTTGCCGTTGCCGTTGTCGTCGGCGGAGGCTATGCGGGATCGCAGGCTCATATCAACCGCCGTCTTCGTCGTTGGGCATGGTGGCGGATCGTTGCAGTTCCCAGTCGTCGAAGAGCGGGATGATCGCGGGGACATGGACGGTCACGGTGGCCGTTGACGTGTCGCCCGCGCCCGGCGGCGCGTCCACGTCCGGGTTGAGCCAGTCGCTGACGGAAGCAACGCCCGCCGAGGTACCGTCGCCGCCGAGGGACGTGGCCCGGGCCGCCGCGCGGGCCCCCGTACCGGCCTGGTTGATGCCGTAGCCGATCAGACCGAGCTGGATGCAGGCCAGGCCGATGACGAGGAGGATCGGGAGGAACCCGGCGAACTCCAGGATGGAGGTACCGCGATCGTCGAGACGGCCGCGCGACCGGTCCCGAAGGCTCCTCACCCTCGTCCTCAGCCTCAGCCTCATCAGTGCTCGTCCCCCTCCAGCGCGGCCCCCGCCACGCCGTTCACCGTCCAGTTGACGTCGAACCCCGGGAAGAAGAGGGGTACTTGGGCACTGACGGTGGCTTTCATGATCTCGCCCTCGGTGCCGCAGTCGATGGCGGCGCCGTTCCAGGCGCCGGGGAGGTGCTCGCTGCCCGCGCTCTGGCAGGCGCCCAGGTAGTTGGATTCGTCGAGGGCGTACGCCGCTGTGGCCGCGCGAGCCGCCTCGTCCGCCGCGTTGCCGGCCAGCGAGTACGTGTAGCCGTACAGCACGCACTGCCACAGGATGCTCATCACGACGAGCAACAGCGGGAACATGCCCGCGAATTCGAGGGTCACGGCTCCTCGGTCGCCGCCCTTGTCCCCCCGCAGCCGCAGGCTCAGCGCTCCCCGGTCCGAGGACGACGACTTACGTCGCCTGCCCCCGCCGCCCTCTGGCACGACGACCAGCCCCAACTCCCCGGCCAGCGCCCACAATGCCTGCTTGACCGTCGACCGGGCGTCCAGGTCCTGGAGCCGGCCGGCGTCCACCACGCCCTGAAGTTCCTTGAACGCGGCGGGAATCGAGGCTCGGGCGACCTTGGTTCCGGTGACCTTCTCGACGAGGGCGGGCTGGATCTCCGTACCCTTGGACTGTCTGTTGACGACCGTCAACGTCTCCTCGGCCTTGCGGATCTGGAGGCGGTCCCAGAGGCGGACCATGCGTTTGGCGGCACGTACGGCGACGACGTCCGGGGTGACGAGGAGCAGGGCGTGGTCGGCCATCTCGACGGCTGCCGCCGTGGCCGAGTCCATACGGGCGCCGCAGTCGACGATCACCACGTCGTTGCGGGAGCGCAGGGCGGCGACGACCTGCCGGGTGACCCGGTCGGTGACCTCCTCGCCGCGTTCGCCCTCGGCGGGGGCGAGGAGCAGGCCGATGCCGGTGTCGTGGGTGAAGACGGCGTCCTGGAGGACGCGTTGGTTGATGTCGGTGATGGCGGCCAGGTCGGCGATCGACCTGCGGAACTGAACGTCCAGGTAGGAGGCCACGTCCCCCGACTGGAGGTCCAGGTCGAGCAGGGCGACGCTGTGGCCCGACGCCCTTGCGGCGAGGGCGAGTTGGACGGCCGTGACCGTGGCGCCGACGCCGCCCTTGGCGCCGGTCACGGTGACGACCGTACCGCCGGGTCCCGAGTACAACTCCGGTGCGTTGCTGCCCAGATGGCGCCGCATGCCCGACGACCAGGCCGCCGCCGCCTGCACCCGCTCGGCCAAGGCCTCGTAGGTGAGGGGCAGTTGGACGATGCCACGGGCGCCGGAGTCCATGGCGGCGGTGAGGACGCCGGTGCTGGGGTCGGCGGTGATGAGGACGACCCCGACGGCGGGGAAGCGCAGCACGAGGTCGCGTACGAGGTCGAGGGCCGGGACAGGTCCGATCCGCTCGTGTACGAGGACGACTTCGGGCAGCTCGTCGAGGGAGTCGGCGGCCAGTCGGGCCAGGGTGTCGAGCAGCGCGGTCGAGTCGGCGACCGGCTGGGCGGGTTCGGCGTCGGGGAGGCGGCTGAGGAGAGTGGTCAGGGCGCGGGCCGACTCGATGTCGGCGGTGGCGGGGAGGACGCGGATGGTCATCGGCGGCACACCCTCGCCGGGCACGGCCTCGACAGGCACGCCTGCGGCTGCGGCTTCGTACGTACGGACGTCATGGCCGGCCTCCTACTTGTCCTTGTCGAGGGTGTACGTACGGTCGGAGGGGCCGGGGACGGCCGTCAGTTCGCCGCCCGCGACCAGGGACAGGCGGACATGCTCGGCGAACGACTCGGCGTACGCGACGCGTTGGGCGTCCGGCGTCTTGAGCGCGAAGGTGATCGGGACGGCCTCCGTCGCCGTGCGCTGGCGCTCGTTGCTGGACTGTCCCGGTTCGAGGGCGGTGAGTTTGCCTACGTCGATGACGCGCGCGTTCGTGACGAGCAGCTTGGCCTCGTCGACCTTCTTCTCGCTGTCCTTCGACTCGAAGGTGGCGTAGATGTTGACGAGCGACCCCGGGTTGATCTTTCCGGCCACGCCGGTCGACGCGTCGATCATGATCGCGATCTCCTGCTCACCGGGGGCCAGTTCGGGCCGGTCGACGATCATGTCCGTCTGCAGCAGGGAGCCCTTCTCCAGCCGGGTCACCGCGACCTTCCCGCGGATCTGGGAGACACGGGTGACGGCGGTCTGGGACAGCCACCGCTTCGGCATGGAGATCTTCTCGAACTGGTCGGCCGTGAGCTCCTTGTAGGGCGCGATGTCGCTCTTGAGGCGGTACGCCGTCACCTCCGGGCCGACCTTGGAGTTCACGTCGCGGATCACCGAGAGCACTCCGGCGAAGGCGCCGACGGCGCACAGGGCCGAGAGGACCAGCAGGATGACGCCGCGGCGCTGGCGTGAGTTCATGACTCGGACAACCTCGATGGGGGAATGGGGACGGATACGTCTCGTTTGTCTTTAGGTCTCACACGTTTCATACATGTCTTACGTCGCACCTCGGGGCAGTGCTCGTACTGATGTTCCCGGTGCTCCTGCCGGGGTTCCTGCCCGCCCGAGGGCCACCGGAAGCTCCGAACGCGCAGCGAGTGGGGCGGCGCAGAATCCGCAGCGGTCGCCGATGAGCTCGAGGCCACACCAGTGGCACTGCTCCCGGCGTACGGAGGAGACCAGTTGGTAGAGCACGGAGACGTCGTGCAGCCCGGCCGCGAACTCCACGATCTTCCCGGTCCCCCACCAGCGCGGAGACTCCGCGGGCAGCGGAACGGGGGCGACTCCCTGCACACGCCAGGCGGGCGCGAGTGTCGTGTTGACCCAGTCGGAGGGCGCCTGCCCCTGCGCGACAATCAGCCGCGTCCCGAACTCGGGCCCGGCCAGCTCCTCCTGGCCCACCCGTACGAGCTGGGCTCGCGGATTGGCCAGTACGGCGAACTGCGCCCCCGGCACCCAGGACTTGGCGTGCGACTTGAGGGAGACGGGGACCCGGTCGAGCTTGGCGACGGAGCCGAGGTGGGCGCCGGCGTAGATGTAGTGGGCGAGCAGCCGGGCGGAGGACGCGAGTACCCCCGGGCTGAAGTCGCACATGGAGAGCTGCCTCAACTGCTGGGAGAGCAGGGCGAGTCCGAGGGGCGGCAGGTCGACGGGGAGCAGCGCGATCCGGTCGCTCTCCAGGACGGAACGCACGGTGTGCAGCCGCCGGATGACGGCCGCGTCCGTGGACGCCGGGTAGAGGGCGATGACGTACCCGTGCTGCTCGACGAGCGTGTGCATCCCCATGAGGGCGCCGTCGAGGCTGTCGAGTGACGGGACTGCGGCGGGCGGGGTCTGCCGGTCATGCGGTGGGAGCACCAGGTCCGCGCTGGTGACGGCTATCGCGGTCGGCACGCTGCACACCACCCCGTTCACTGCGGCGGGGTGGTCGGCCACCGCCTCAGATCGCCCCTGTGACGTCCTCTTGCATCAGCACCTTATCCACGGCATGGCCCGCTCAACACCGGATCTTCTAGATCAACTAACGGATGGTGGAGCCCGATCGACGCAGAGTGAGGCGAATATGCCACAAGTCGGGTGCCGGGGAGGGTAGTTGACGGGAGCGGCCGACCGGAGTCGGCGCACCGTTCACAGTCGGGTCTGCCAGAATTCTTCACACCTTCGACAACTGCGCGTGTAAACCTCACCACCGGAATTGTGGCCTCCATCACAGCACGCGGGGCTCGTGCCTGATCCACTGCCCCGATGATCGGTCTGATACTCCGCGTCCTGCCGTGGTACATCCGCGAGCCCCTGGCCATTTCCATCTGCCTCTTCTTCTGCGGCGCCGCCTTCTACTGGACCATCCAGGCCGGAGGCTGGGCCCGCTTCGGCTTCGGCGTCCTGTTTCTCGGCATCGCGGTCCTGCGGGGGTTCATCCTGAGAGGGGAGTTGAGAACTTGGCGGGCGGCGAGACAGGTTGGCGCTGCTCCTGCCTCCGCGCCTGCGGCTGCGCCTGCGGCGGGAGGGGACGGGAGCTGAGATCCCGTCCGGGGGCGGGCGACAGCTTCCATGATTCCTTGCCGGAGAGCGAATGAACCATCTATTCCTTATCCGAGAAGGGGTCAGAACACTCCCCCCAGTGAAACGTGTAGCCCCCTGCCCCCACACGATAAGCAGCGGACAAGCCGCGATCGGGAAGACCGAACTCCTCCCGGATCCAGCCGTCCATCGCCAATGCCGCCAACTCCGACCGGAAGTGAGCGAGCGGGAAGGCGAGCGTCGTGACCTCGGCTACCAGACCGGCCGGGCGGGTGACGGACAGTTCCGAGGCATGAACTGAGAGCCCGAATGAGAGCCACGCACAGTCACGCCAGTTGATCCCACCGGGCGGTTTCAACCAAACGTTGCGATATATCCGCAGGAGAGAATTTTCGCTCGTTTCAAGGGAGCGAAATTCCCCTGTCAAGTCAGCAGCCAGGCCACCGAAGGGGCCATTGAGGCGATATTTGAACGTACTGGCCATACTCAGACGGTCAGTCTCGCGATGGCGAGCTCGACGAGTTCATCGAGCCCGATCTCCCTCGGCGTGCCGCTCTGGGTGTTCCACTCGGCAACGAACCACGCGCCATGCCATTCGGCACGCCACACATCACCCTGCCGGTTCTCGAACTCTACGAAGCTCCCGGTTCCGCCGTCCATCAGCCGAAGCTCCTCCACGAGCCGCGCCGGCTCGGTGAGGCCCCGCCCCGGGTTCGTGCTCCTGCCCCGGGTCCGCGTGTTGGCGTACCGCATCTTCAGGAAGGGGAGCGGTTCGCGGTCGAGGTGGTTCAGGCGCAGCATGCGGTACCTGGTGACGGCCTCGTCGAGGGATTCCTCGCCGGAGAACTCGCAGGCGTACGCCGGGAACGTCAGCCGGACGTGTGGGGTCAGGTCCGGGTTCTCCACGCGGTAGAAGCGGTGGACCTCCGGTGCGATGCCCACGACCGCGTCGAAGCGACGGCCGGCGGGCGGTTCGAAGCCGCCGAGCGCACCCAGGAACGGGTTGCGGGCGAAGATCGCGTCCTCGTGATCCCGGGCGAAACGGAGGGTGCTGACAGCGAGGTCCTGGTCGTAGGAATCACGGCCGCTCAGCTGGAGCAGCCGCTTACCGTCGGTGGACAGCGCCCCCGCGAAGTCGATTTTGGGAGCCGGCGACCAGTGCCAGCTGTCGGGCAGGCCGGGAAGCGGCTCCGCCCCACGGAAGCCCGTCACTACGGCGCGAATGTCCATGAGTCCTCCGTGATCACGTGCTCAGCTGCATGAGTACCCGTCTCCGACTTCCTGGATGAACGTGTCCGTCATCCGCCCGCCTCCCCGGGAGTTCTCGCTCCACTCCATCGGTTCCAGATGGTCCGTGTTGTTGTAGAAGTCGTTGCGTGTGGGGCGGTCGGAGAATCGGCCTTCCCGGTTCCAGTGCTGGACGACGGGGTCGAGGTGCTCGTAGGTCACCGTACGGTGGAACGGCTCAGGGTTGTTGGCCCGGGGGTCCCAGATCATCTCGTCGTTGCCGTTACGCCAGGTCAGCTGGTCCCGTGGGATCCGCACGCCGTTGGAGTCGCGCGGTACCCCGCCGATCGCCCGGCCTTCGTCGGTGTAGTTCTCGACCATGTGATCGTGAGTGGGTGTGCGGTAGCCCGATGGGTACTGGTTGTCCCTCGTGTACGCGCGATCCCCGTCGGGGAGATCAGGGTCCCGCCCGAACCGCATTCCGTTACTCGGGTCCTGCCACGCCAGTCCGAGCGGGTCGCTCCACCGGTACGGGTTGGGGACATACGCACTGTCGTTTGCTGCTGGTGCGAGGCCGAGGGGGTCGGGGCTGGCGTACTGCCCCGTGAGCGGGTCGTAGTGACGCAGGAAGTTGTAGTGCCAGCCGGTCTCGTCGTCGACGTACTGTCCGGGAAATCTCAGCGGACACTCGACCTGGCCGGTGCCGCCGGTCTGCAGGGTGTCGGGCAGGCGGCTGCCCCAAAGAGTCGTCCGCTGCTGCCAGACCACTTCGCCTTCGGCGGAGACGAGTTCGGCGGGTGCACCGGAGAGATCGGTGACGATCGCGTGGAAGCGGGCGTCCCGGCCGGGCGCCGCCCGGTCGAGCTGAGCGACCGGCTCATGCGTACCAGGTATGTAGTCCCAGGTCGTGGCCGAGCCGTCCTGGGTGATCTGCTCGACCAGTCGGGTGCCGTCCCACACGAAGAGGATCTCGTCGGCGACGGATCCGTTGTCCGTCAGCCGCTGTTTCGCCACCCGGCGGCCCGCGGGGTCGTACCGGTACCGCCAGCTGACGCCGTCCGGGGTCGTCGTGCCGATGAGCCGGCTCCGGCTGTTCCACGTGTACGACCGGATCCGCCGCTGTCCGTTGAGCAGCCGCCGCACCGTGCGGACGATCCGTCCCTCCGCGTCCCGTTCGTAGCGGGTGCGCCCGGTGCGCTGGATCCGGGTGCCCACAAAAGATCGGTTCCTGTCGCCGTCCTCGACGACGGGGTTCGACGCCTGGGTCAAATTCCCCAACTCGTCGTACTGGTACCCCTCCTGCCACCCTCGCGCGTCCACGGCGGTGACCTGGCCCCTGGTGTCGAGCGTGAAGTCACGTGTCCCGGTGGTCAGTTCGTCGATGGAGGACAGCGCGCCGTCCGGACGGTACAGATAGGTGCGCCGCTGAAGCACCGCTTCTTCGCCGTGGGCGGCCGAAGTCCGTGCGAGCGTTTGGGCGGCAAGCCTGCTCGTCTCGTCCCAGGACTGACTGAGCCGGACACCGCCGGGGAGGAGACGGCTTATCTCGCGATCCCTGTCGTCGAAGCCGAACGTGATGCAGCGGCCGTCAGCTTCGAGCACGGCGGAGCGTTCCGTGTCGTCGTACGTCCATGTGGACTCGATGCCCGTGGGAGTGCGCCGTGCGACGCGCCGTCCGAGTGTGTCGTACGCGAACGTCGTCGTCCTGCCGTCGATGCTCTCCGACAGCAGGAGACCGTCCACGCTGTAGCTGCGCTCGACGGTGGCATCGGGACCGGTTTCCAGCGTTGGGCGGCCTTCGGCGTCGTACGTGCAGCTGACCGAGACACCGTCGTACCGTGTCTCGACCGCACGGCCGAGAGCGTCGCGGTGGAACGAGACCGATTCTCCGGCTCCGTTGACGCGGGACGCGAGCAGGCCTACGGCGTCCAACTCGTAGCTGAGCGAGCGCCCGCCGAAGTCGGTCTCGGACACCAGGCGGTTCGCCGCGTCGTACCGGTACCGCCAGGCACTGTCCTGAGGGTCTGTCACCTCGACCAGGTTCAGTTCGGTGTCGTAGATGAAGGAGTGCACGGTCCCGTCGGCCAGTCCCCGGGCGGCGACCTGACCGAACGGACCGACCTCGAACGTGGTCGTACGTCCCAGGCGGTCGGTCTGGGACACCAGGTGGCCCTCCGCATCCCACACCCAGTGCTCCTCGGAGCCGTCCGGTGTCCGGCGCCACACCATGCGGCCCTCGACCGTCGTGCGCCGGAGGGTGACGCGTCCACGCGTGTCCGTGAAGCTGCTGACCTGGCCCAGAGCGTCCCGCTGGATCCGGCTCACAGCACCTCGCGTGTCTGTGAACTCGACGGGCAGCCCCCTGTCGTCGCACTGTGCTCTGCTGGTCCGACCGACAGCGTCGATGAGGGTGACGAGGCCGCCGTGACGGTCGTACTCGTAGCGGGTCCTCGCCCCGGTCGGGGCGGTCGTGGCGACGTGGTTGCCCCTGCTGTCGTACGCGTGGCGCCACTCCGCTCCGGCGGGGGTCACCGCCCGTACCAGTCGGCACAGTTCGTCGTACTCGGCCTCGGTCACCGCCCCGTCGGGGCGGACCACCAGGGTGAGATTGCCTGCCGGGTCGTAGCCGTAGCGGGTGGTGCGCCCCAGGGCGTCGGTTTGGGCGAGAAGTCGGTCGAATCGGTCCCACTCGATGCTGAGGCTCTGTCTCAGCGCATTCGTCACCGAGACAAGCTGAAGCCGCTCGTTGTGCCAGTAGGTGGTGGTGTGGCCGAGGGAGTCGGTGTATCGCGTGCTGCGGTTCTCGTCCTGGTAGGCGATGGTGCAGTCCAGGATGCCTTCGACGCCCTCGCCGCGGATTACGCGATGGGCCTCGTCGTAGGCGTAGCGGTACCAGGAGCCCGTGCGGTCGGTCCAGGACGTGATGCGGTCGTCCGCGTCGTAGGTGAGCCGGTACGGCAGATCGCTGGAGTTGATGATCTCGGTCAGGCGACCGTTCTCGTAGCCGTAACGCATCAGTGTGGTCGGATCGTTGCCGGGATCCAGCAGTCGTAGCGCCGTGACCCGGGCGTCGGCCGAGTCGACGGCCACGTGGTACCCACCGGAGTGGCGCAGAGCGAGCGGGGCGCCGTCTGCGGCGTACTCGAAGTCGATGCGGTTTCCGTTGCGGTCCCATACAGCCCGGATGGGCAAAGTGAACGCGGTGTCGTGATCGGCGCTCTCCACGGGTGCGAAGAGCCGGGTGATGCCCGACACGGGGTCGGTGACCCTCATCCCGCCCGGCTGCTCCTCGTCGAACGACAGCGGCCAGCGCGGCCCTTCCTCTGGCAGCACCTCGCCGCCGCCCTGCGGCGGCGGATAGACCAGAATCATGCCGTCCGCTGTGGCGAACAGCACGCCCTCGTCGTCGAGTTCGAGCCGTTGGTCGAGTGTGGAGGTCCACGAGGGGCCGAACCAACGTCCCGAGCGGTAGGTGGAGACATGTGTCCTGGCCACGGCCAGTCGCAGTACGCCCGGAAGCAGGACGTCTGTCGCGGTCATCAGCATCTCGCCGGAGACCATGTCGACGGGATCGCCGTTCTTGCACCGCCCCGTGGCGGGCTTTCCCTTGGCTACGGCGTTGTCCGCCTCCTTGCGCAGGCCTCGTCTCCCCAGCCCCTTGGCCATGGCCTTGAGGCCGCCCTTGCCCAGCGACTTCATGCCTTTGGCAAGTCTGCCGACAGTGGTGAGGCCCTTGCCACCGGGTATGCAGTCGAGCGCGGCGAAGCCCACATCCCACAGGGACGCCTGCCCCTTGGAATACTTGTAGAGAGTGTCAGCAAGTACGACCAGGGCGGCCACTACCACGATCGCCGCGAGGATCGGCCCCCCGATGATCATCGCGACCACCCCGACCACGGCAACGACTATCTTGCACACGGCGACGATGGTGTCCCAGTTGTCGACGAACCAGTCACCGACCTCCTCCCACCAACTCCGGTTCTGGATACCGGCGTCGGAGGCCTGGTCGATCCTCCGCTTCGCCTCACCGGCCGCGTCCTCACGCATCCTGCGCGCGTCCTCGGCCATCTTCTTCGCCGCGTCCAACGCCGACTGCGCGCCGTTCACGTCCGACTGGGCGCTGCTCTGCGCGGACTTGGCGTGCTGGGCGTCCCGGGTGGCGGCCCGGACCTTCGCCTCGTCCGGCTTCTCGGCGGACTTGCTGCCGGTCGGGTCGTCCTTGTACTTGTCCGACTCCTTGGCGGCCCGGGTGACCCACGAATCGGCCGAGGAAAGGCGGGACTTGGCCGACGCCAGGTCCGCCTGCGCCTCCCGCCCCTTCGCCAGCGCCTTGTCCGCCAGGGCCTGCGCCCGCTCCAGCTTCGGCCAGTAGTCCACCAGCGCGTCACCGCACAGGTCGTACGACCGCTTCAACTTCTTCAGGTTCTTGGGCACGTCCGAGAACTCGTCCTGGAACACCTCAGCGGTCTTGCCCGCCCACTCCAGCGTCTCGTTCTCCGATGCCATCCCCTTGATCAGACGCAACGCGTCCGCGACATCGTCCGCGAAGTCATGCAACGTAAGGGCCAGTTGACGCACCCGGTCCGGATCACCGGGCGTCGGATCCTTGTCCAGGTCCAGCACATGCCAGTCCGCCGGCCGGTACCCCGCCATGCCGCAACCCCCGTCAACCGAACCTCAACGACAACAGTCGTACGCACACGCGAACTTACTGCGCACGGACGTTCGACGGGAAGTTGGGAAGGGGCACAGAACAGATCAGAAGCGGTGTGGGTCATGCTGTGCGACGGCAGAGGATGTGAAGATCACCTCCACGCTGGAACCGCCAGGTGCCAGCGTGGAGTGTCGAGCCCAAGGGGCACGCACGGCGATCAGTCTTTGCCGTTGTCACAGTGCAACCTTGGCAGCCTGGCGGAACCACCGGCCACACCGATAGCGTCTTGATTTTGCTAGCACACCTGTCTCACGGGGAGTCCACTGTGAAGCGCCGCTCTTTGCCCGTTGCTACCGCGCTCGTCGCGTCCGCGGCCCTGCTGCTGACCGCCTGTGGCGGCGACGACAGCGGATCGAAGGACAACGACAAGATCGCCGGCGCCGACACCGGGAGCGAGACCTCGGCATCGCCGACGGCATCCGCGACGGCCCCGGCTGCCTCCGCCGACCGGCCGAAGATCGAGCTGCCGTCGGATCTGACGTACACGTTCGAGTGGCCCAAGACGGGTGACGCGGACAAGGACGCGGTGCTGGCGGACAGCGAGCAGTCCATCAAAGCCGTCGATCTCGCGATCACGAAGCAGAACGCGCTCGACAAGGCGTACCTCTACTACTACGAGGGCGAAGCGGCCGCTGGCACAGAGACGTTCATCAAGAAGTACGTAGACGCCAAGGCAAGCATCACGGGGGCCTATCGCTTCTACGACCCGGACCTCAAGGTCGACAGCGACGGAACCGCTTCCCTCAGCTACTGCGAGGACCAGGGGAAGGCGTACGTCAAGTACCTCGAGACCAACAAGGTCAAGAAGACTGAGGTCAACGCAGACAGCTACGTCATCTACCACACGTCCCTCAGGAAGAGCGACAAGGGCGTCTGGCTCATCGAGAAGATGGTCTCTGAAGTGGGGAGTGCCAAGTGCCAGCCGTGACACGCAAGTCCTGGACCCCGTCGGCCGCGCTGGCCATCGCAACGCTTGTGCCCCTCCTGTCACTGCCCGGAGTGGCACACGCCAACGACACGATCGGCGGGAGCGCACAGAACCCCGGCACGACCGGACCGAGCGGCAACGCCAATGGCGACACCCTCTCCGCCACCGCCGGAGGCGTCAAGTACTACCCGCCGAGCAGCAGCAGACCAGCTTCCACCGGCGCGCTGAAGCCCATGACCTCCTGGACGCCGCCCGCCTGCTGGTACGCCCCGACCTATTCGCCCGCGGAGTTGCAGGCGGTCAAGGAGCCGGTCTGGGCTGCCGAGTCCACGGGGTACGAGTGGGATGCCGAGCAGCGCAAGGAGTACCTCAACGAGGACGATCACTCCAAGGACTTCAACAAGGACAAGACCGGCAAGGGCTACTGGTGGGGGCCCTACGTCAACAAGTCCTATCCGCCCGGCTGGGACTCCTGCACGAGGGACTACTTCTGGGTCGACACCGGCGCCGCACCACCCCCCGACATCGAGAACGTCATCACACCGGAGATCCTCGCCGGACTCGCGTACAACGAGATCCGCGTCCCCAGCACCAAAGTAACCCTCGCCCCCGCCGGCCCCACCAAAGTCAACCTCCCCACCTGGGCCTGGCTCGACTCCGCTCAGTTCAAGCCCGTTTCCGTCACCGCCTCCGTGCCGGTGCTCGGGATGCAGGCCACGACCGTCGCCGAGCCGCAGTCGCTGCGGATCGAGCCCGGTACCGCCGACGCCCAGGTCTACCCCGCGTCAGGCGTCTGCACGTTCGTCGACGGGCGTATCGGGGAGCCGTACGCCACCGGGAAGGCCGGGCAAACTCCGCCCTGTGGGGTGAAGTATCTGCGTTCCTCCGGCGACGGGACCTACTCGCTCCGCGCCACCATCACCTGGAAGATCCACTGGACCGGGACCGGGGTCAACGCCCCGCAGGCCCTGCCCGACGGTGAGTTCGGGGCCGAGCAGGCCGTCGTCGTGCAGGAGATCCAGGCCGTCAATCGTTGAGTCGGTGGGGTTGGGGGCGGCGCAAATAAGTCCGCCCCTCGCTGAAACATTTCCCCCGGTCCATCGCGTCAATGAGGTGAAGGCACTCCACGCGCCCGGGACATGAGCGCGACGCACGCACCAGGGGGACGTATGAGAAAGGTCCGCGCCGACGGTTACGCGGAGTTCGCGGCGGCGCGCGCGGGGCATCTGTATCGCTCCGCGTGTCTGCTCACCGCCGGGGACACGTATCTCGCCGAGGACCTGGTGCAGGAGACCTTCGGGCGGTTGTACGTCAACTGGGGGCGCGTCTCCCGGGCCAGCAACCCGGCGGGCTACGCGCAGACCGTGCTCACCCGGACCTTTCTCACGCATCAGCGGCGCCGCAGCAGCACCGAGCGGGCCACCGCCGTACTCCCCGACGTGCCCGTACCGTCCGCCGGAGCCGACGTGACCATGCGGCTCACCCTCGTCGAGGCGCTGGCGCAACTCGCCCCCAAGGACCGGGCGGTGGTCGTCCTGCGCTATTGGGAGGACCGTTCCATCGAGGAGACGGCCGGTGCGATGAACGTCAGCTCGGCCGCCGTACGCACCCGCTGTGTCCGCGCCCTCGCCCGGCTGCGCACCCTCCTCGGCGAGGAACTCGGCGAGTACGCAACCCGCTGAGCAGCCGGTCAGCCGGTCGGCGGGGGCACGCCTTCCGCACAATTTCCTACACGTCAGCAGAAGTGGTGGTTCGCCATGCCCATCGAAGATCGAGACGAACAGTTCGAGGACCGGCTCGGCGCCGCCCTGCGTAGCGCCGGCGACTCCTTCGACGCCGATCGCACCGCCCTCGTCTCCGGCGGCGAGTCCCGGGGACGCAGGCTCCGTATGCGACGTCGGACCGCTGTGCTGAGCGGCGCCGCCGCGATCGCCCTGGTGGGCGTGGGCGGCGCGCTGGTCACCCCCTGGGGAGGCGACGGCACCGGACAGCGGGCCGTCGGGGCCGGCGGGACGACCGTCGGGCCCGGTCACGCCACCGCGACCCCGGCCAAAAGCCCCACGGCCAAGCCCACGGCTCCCGTCTCCGGCGCCCAACTGCTCAAGACGCTCAAGGGGTTGCTCCCGGCGGGCCAGCTCACCCAGCAGTCCTCGCGCGGTACCGACTCGGAGCTCGGTCCGTACGCGTACGGCGTGTTCGACGACGGGAAGGGCGCCGCGGCGCTCTCCGTCAGCCTCGGCCGGATCACGCCGGGGAGCGACGCGGCCCGTGAGACGGCCGAGTGCCCGGACAAGGCGTTCGTCCCGTACGACGAGTGTGTGACGAGCCCGCTGCCCGGCGGTGCGTTGCTCAGGATCCTCAAGACGTACGAGTTTCCGGACCGCCGGGTCGACACCAAGCTGTGGACCGCGGACCTCGTCACCGCCGAGGGAGCACGTGTGTCGGTGATGGAGTGGAACGCCCCCGCCGAGAAGGGCGCCCCCATCAGTCGGCCCGAACCTCCGCTGAACAGCGCCCAGTTGAAGAAGGTGGTCACCGATCCGGCGTGGCTCAGGGCCGTCAACGCCATCCCCGTGCCCGACAAGGTCGAGACGCCGCCGCCGTCGAGCGCCCCCGAGGAGGTCGAGAGCGACGCCATCACGACGGCGCTCATCGGGCTGCTCCCGAAGGGGCTCAAGGTGGTCGGGAAGAGCAGGCCGAGCGTCGGGTACGGGTACATCGTCGTCGACGACGGCAAGGGCAAGAGCTTCGTCGAGATCAATGTCCAGCCCAACATGCAGGACGTCGAGGACGACCTGTTCGGTGAGGGCCGCGGCGCGGTGACGATGCCCGACGGCGTCAAGTACACCGTCCGTCAGGGACCCGGCGACGACAAGGGCAAGGGGCTCGTCATGCGGACCGCCGACGCGCTCTGGCCCGACGGTCTGCGGGTGGTCGTGAGCGCCTTCAACTCCGCCAGCCAGATCACCGCCCCGACCCGCGCCAACCCCGCCCTCACCCTCGACCAGCTCAAGGCGATCGCCACCAACTCGACGTGGCAGCAGCTGCAGCCGGTCCCCGACCAGGACTGAGTCCGGACGACCCGGTCAGAAGAACTCCGACCACGGCTGGTCCCAGATCTGCTTCACGCACAGCACCAGGAACAGCAGACCGGCGATCACCAGCATGGCGTTGCTCAGCATCCGGTTGCGCCACTCGGCAGGCGTACGTGAGGAGTTGAGCAGGACCAGGAGTGTGCCGGCCAGGAACGGGAGGAAGGCCGCGCCCAGCACGCCGTACAGGATGATCAGGCGGAAGGGCTGGCCCTGGAAGAGCAGGACGATGGGCGGGAAGGTCAGCCACAGCAGGTACGCGCGGAACGGCCACGACCGTTCGCGCGTGCCGGAGGCGACCTCCTCGCCCGTCGTCCGTGTGCCGCGGAAGCGTTCCACGAAGTCCGCGAACATCAGGCTCACCCCGTGCCAGACGCCGATGAGTGAGGTGTAGGAGGTGGCGAAGAAGCCGATCAGGAAGAATTTCGCGGTCGCCGAGCCGTACTTGTCCGCCAGGATGTCGCTCAGCTGGATCAGGCCCTTGTCGCCGCTCGCGATCGCCACGTTGGCGCTGTGCAGCAACTCCGCGCCCACGAACAGCATGGCCACCACGAAGATGCCCGTCGTCGCGTACGCCACCCGGTTGTCGAGGCGCATCACTTTCATCCAGCCCGTGTTGGTCCAGCCCTTCGCATTGACCCAATAGCCGTACGCGGCAAGGGTGATGGTGCCGCCCACCCCGCCGATCAGGCCCAGCGTGTTGAGGATCGAGTCCTTCTCGTCGGGCAGGACGGGCAGCAGGCCGGCGAAGGCGTCCGCGAGGTTGGGGGTGACCCGGATCGCGAGGTAGACCGTGACGACGAACATCACGCCCACCAGCACGGTCATGACCTTCTCGAAGACCTCGTACTTGTTGAACCAGACGAAGACCAGGCCCGACAACCCGCACAGGATCGCCCACCACTTGAGGTCCATGATGTCCGGGAACAGCGCCTGCAGCGGCAGCGCGCTCGACGACATCGCCGCCGCGCCGTAGACGAAGCCCCAGATCACGACGTACGCGACGAAGAAGTACGTCGTCCAGCGGCCGAGGCTCGCCCAGCCGTCGAAGAGGGTGCGGCCGGTGGAGAGGTGCCAGCGGCCCGCGGCCTCGGCGAGGGAGATCTTCACCAGGCAGCCGAGTACGGCGGCCCACAGGAGGGTGTAGCCGAAGTTGCTGCCCGCGATGAGCGTGGCCACCAGGTCGCCGGCACCGACGCCGGTCGCGGCGACCACGATTCCCGGCCCGATGTACTTCCAACTGGATTTGCGCGGAGTGGAGTTCGCAGGTGAGTCGTCCTGAGCGCCCGAGGAGCCCGGGGCGCCTGAGGAGCCCGGGGCGCCCGAGGCCCCTGCTGAAGAGGTGTTTCCTGTGGTGTCCGCCATGGAAGCAAAGAAAGCGCAAAGGGGTGGAGGCGCACAAGAGGGCGTTCCGGAGCCGGAGTTGGACAGCCGGGGCAACCGGCTCCGGAACAGGGCCGCTACGGCTGTCGCCGACCACAGCCGTCGGACCCGCATGTGCCGAGCTCGAACCACACGGTCTTGCCCGGCCCCTCCTGGTGACAGCCCCAGCGCCGCGCGAGCGCGTCCACCAGGAACATCCCCCGTCCGCTCTCCGCGACACCCGCGCACCGCACCCGAGGAGTACGGCGGCCGGTGTCGGTGACCTCGCAGCGCAGGACGCCGTGCGCGGCCCAGACCGTGAGCTTGAAGGGGCTCGCGGCGTGCAGCACCGCGTTGGTGACCAGCTCGCTGACGAGCAGTTCCGCCACGTCGAGGAGTTCGTCGGCGGGGTCGGTCAGGTCTCCCCGGCCGGCCAGGCCCCACTCCTCCAGCTGCTTGCGTATCTCCGCTCGGGCTTCGCGGACGGCGGTGGGGCACGGGTCGTACTCGACGCTCAGATGGCCCGCCCCCAGCGGGGGTTGGAGGTACGAGCCATACCGGGAGACGGGATCCTGGCCGTGTCCCCCGGGATCCCCGGAGAGTTGCAGCATGCCTTCAGCATCGCCTCCTCGGGCACCCCCGCGCGCGGGTAGAAATACCTGTTTCCGTACGCACAACACGTTGAGCGCGTTGAGCGCGTTAGGCACGTTGTGCGCGTTGCCGGAGGTGCGAGTGCAACTGCTGGCACTGGTGGCGCTGGCGGCGCTGGTGGCGCTGACGCGATCGGTGTTGTCGGTGCGGTCAGTGATGCGTCGCCACCCAGGCGGCGATCTGGGCGCGGTTGGCGAAGCCGAGTTTGCCGAGGATGTGTTCGACATGGCCTTCGGCGGTACGGCGGGCGATCACCAGGCGGTCGGCGATCTGCTGGTTGGCGAGGCCCTCGGCGACCAGCGCGGCCACCTCGGTCTCGCGGCGCGTGAGACCCGACGCCGGCGTTTCGGGACTCCGGTCGGGCGACCTGCCCTCCCCCAGCGCGTACTTGACGACCGCTGCCAGGTCGAGTGCGGCCCCGCGACGGTACGCCCGCTCGTACGCCCGCCTGCTCCGCCCGAGGCCCTTGCGGGCCCGTGTCTCGGCGTCCTGGCGTACGGCGTCGAAGGGAGCCGCCCGGACGCTGTCGGCGCCGCCGAGCAGCACGGCGGCGCGTTCGTGGCCGTGTTCCTCGCCATGTTCGTGATCGTGATCGTGGTCGTGATCCAGGCCGAGCTCGTGCTCGTGGCTGTGGTCGTGCCCGTACCCCGACTGGTTCTGGTGCTCGTGCTGGTGACGGTGGAAGGTCGCGATCAGGGCGAGGAGGTCGAGAGTAGGGGCGATGCCCAGGGTGTCGTGCAGGGCATGGCCGATGCGCAGGGCCTCTCGGGCGGGTGGTTCCGCGCGGTGCCAGTCCTCGCGGGCGGTGTGGGCGAGCGCCCGCAGAGCGCACGAGCGGACCCACTCCTCGCCGTACTCCTCGCACACCCGCAGGGTGTTCTCGCAGACGGCGACCCCCCGGTCCGTCTCCCCCAAGTCGGCCAGCACGCACGCGAGTTGTACGCGTTCGAGTCCGGCGAGAGTGGCATGGCCGCCGGTTACGGGTCCCCGCGCCACGCTTTCCTCGAAGTGCCGCAGGGCGGCGGCCGGTTCGCCGCCGGTGAGCAGACCGAGCCCGATGACGTACTCCGCGTGCGCGACCTCGGGGGCGTCCCCGAGTCGCCGGGCGAGGGCACGCGCCTCCTCGGCGCGCCGCCTGCCCCGGGCGCGGTCCTCCGCCGAGCCGGTGAGCAGCCCGAGCAGCCCGGAGACCCACAGGGCCCTGGCCCGCTCGCGGCTCGGCCCGGGGCTCGCTGCGAGGGCGCGGTCGAGCCAGTACCCGCCTTCGCCGGGTGCGCCGCACGCGTACCAGTGGAACCAGAGGGTGCCGGCGAGACGGAGGCCGGCGAGCGTGTCGTCGGGGGCGCCCCCGTCCGCCCCGAGGCTGAAGTCCAGTACGGCGCGCAGGTTGGCCCGGTCGGCGTGCAGGCGGGCGGCCAGCTGCTGTTGGCCGGGGCCGAACCAGGCCTGCTCGTACGCCGCCGCCCGGGCCTGCGTCCAGTCGCGGTGCCTGCGCCGGGCGGCGCGTTCCTCCCCGGGGCGCTGCCTCAGCCGGTCGAGACCGTACCGCCGGAAGGTGTGGAGCAGCCGGTACCGTACGCCGCCGTCCGGGCCGGGTTCCCGGCTCAGTACGGACTTGCCGACCAGCTCGGTCACGGCGTCCAGGATGTCGGCGACGCCCTCCCCGCACACGGCTTCGGCCGTCTCCAGGTCGAAGTCCCCGGCCAGGACGGACGCCCGCGCCCACACCAACCGCTCATCAGGCGTGCACAGTTGATGGCTCCGGTCGATCGTCGCCCACAGGGTGCGGGGGCGGCGGCGGGGGCGGGGGCCGGCGGTGGTCCGGGTCTCGTGATCATCGTGATCATCGTGATCGTCGTAGGTGGCGGCGAGCAAGTCTTCGGCGTTCAGGTCGGCCGGGTCGGTCATACGGGACGCGGCCAGCTCGATCGCCAGGGGGAGGCCGTCGAGGCGGCGGCACAGGTGGGCGGCGGTGGCTCGGTTGGCGGGGGTGAGTGCGAAGCCCGGGACCGCTGTCGCCGCTCGGTCGGCGAAGAGGGCGAGGGCCGGGTGGCGTTGGGGCGTGGAGAGGTCGCCGTCCGGGTCCGGGACCTGCAACGGCCGTACGTCCAGCAGGTGTTCCTCCGTCAGGCCGAGGCGGTGGCGGCTGGTGGCGAGGATCCGTACGCCGGTCGTGCGGTGCAGGAGTGCGGCGGCGAGTTCGGCGCAGGGCCTGTGCAGATGCTCGCAGTTGTCGAGGATGAGGAGGAGGCGTTGGGTGCTCAGGTGGTCGGCGAGGACGTCCGGGAGGTTGCGGTGTGCCGGTCGACCGTGGCTTGGGTCCTCGGGGCGGGTCGAGTGGTCGTACAGGCCCAACGCCGTTGCTACGGCCCGGAGTACGACGAGATCCCGGTCGTCGCGTTCGCCCAGGTCGCCGGGCCCGGCCAGCTGCACGAAACGGACGCCGTCCGGGAAGGCGCGGGTCAGGCGGGACGCGACGCGGGCGGCCAGGCGTGACTTGCCGACGCCTCCCGGGCCGGTCAGGGTGACGAGGCGGGCCCTGGCCAGGAGGGCGCGGACTTCGGCCTGTTCGGTACGGCGGTCGACGAAGCTCGTGGTCTCGACCGGCGCTTGAGCCGGTGGCCGGCGATTGGTTCGTGGCGCGGATCCGCCCATGATCGGTACTTTCCAACGGCTCCCGCAGGTCACACACGCAGGTCACTCGCACGGGTGGTCTTGCCGCGGAGCTCGCGACGGGGAGCACGGGCAGGCGTACTCTCCGCGCGGTCGGCCGGTTCACGCCATCACTCTTTATGCGGTCTTGACCTGCCCATGTCAGAGCCGCACCATGAGCCGCACACCCGCACCACACCCGCACCAGTCCGTCGCACCGAAGAACCACCCCCCGCTCCACTCCCCAGCGTCCGGAGATCCCGGAACTCCCGGAGAGAAACAGGAGACTTCATGCGACTTCGCATACGAGGCTCAGGTGCCCGCAGTGGCAGACGCTCCGCCGCCGCCGTCGGCCTGCTGTCCCTCGCCCTCGCCGTCGGCGTCACCTCCGCCACCCCTGACGCCACAGCCACCGCGACCAGCGCCGAGCGTCCGGCGGCCTCGGCGGACGACATCCGCCAGTACGAGATCAACTTCGCGAACTCCACGTCCGACGTCCGTACCGACATCATGGCGTCGGGCGTGACCGTGGACGAGGCCGACGAGGAGACCGTCGTGGTCTCCGGCCGCGCCGACCAGGCCCGGAAACTGGCCCAACGCGGCTATGAGATCACCCTGTTGGGCGCGGCCCCGAACCGCGCCGGCAGCGCCGACGACGTACGGCTGCTCGACTTCCCCACGGCCGACTCCCGCTACCACAACTACGCGGAGATGACGACGGAGATCAACTCCCTGGTCGCGGCCAACCCCTCCATCGCCAGCCAGCGCGTCATCGGCACCTCCTACTCGGGCCGCAACATCGTCGCCATCAAGCTCAGCGACAACGTCGGCACCGACGAGGCCGAACCCGAGGTGCTGTTCACCCATCACCAGCACGCCCGTGAGCACCTCACCGTCGAGATGGCGCTCTATCTGCTGCGCAACCTGACCTCCACCTACGCCACCGACTCGCGGGTCAAGTCGATGATCGACTCCCGTGAGATCTGGATCATCCCGGACCTCAACCCGGACGGCGGCGAGTACGACATCGCGAGCGGCTCGTACCGCTCGTGGCGCAAGAACCGCCAGCCCAACAGCGGTTCGACGAACGTCGGTACGGACCTCAACCGCAACTGGAACTATCGCTGGGGCTGCTGTGGCGGTTCCTCCGGCTCGACCTCGTCGGAGACCTACCGCGGTCCGTCCGCCGAGTCCGCGCCCGAGGTCAAGGTGGTCGCCAACTTCGTCCGCAGCCGGGTCGTCGGCGGCGTCCAGCAGATCAAGACGGGCATCGACTTCCACACGTACAGCGAACTGGTGCTGTGGCCCTTCGGGTACACCACCGCCAACACCACCACGGGCATGACCCAGGACGACCGGGACGCCTTCGCCACGGTCGGCGGCAAGATGGCCGCGAGCAACGGCTACACGCCGGAGCAGTCCAGCGACCTGTACATCACGGACGGCTCGATCGACGACTACCTCTGGGGCAGCCAGAAGATCTTCGCGTACACGTTCGAGATGTACCCGACGTCCAGCTCCGGTGGCGGTTTCTACCCGCCCGACGAGGTGATCGATCGGGAGACGGCCCGTAACCGGGACGCGGTGTTGCAGCTGCTGGAGAACTCGGACTGCATGTACCGGTCCATCGGGAAGCAGGCGCAGTACTGCTCTTGACGTCCGTCTGTCTGAGGTTGTGGGGAACTGCGGGCCGGTTGTGGCTGGTTGCGCAGTTCCCCGCGCCCCTATGGGGCGCTCTCCTCAAGGGCTTCCGCGTCTTCGAAGTAGGTGTCCAGGACCTTGTCCAGGGCCGTTTCCCACTCCTGGAACTGGGACTTCGCCTTCGCCTCGATCTCTACCGGGTACCAGCGGCGGTCCGGGGTGTGGACCGTCACCGTGAACCGCTTGCCGAAGCGTGAGGTCTCCGTCTCGACGGCCCCGATCTCGTCCCAGCGGAACTCGCACTCCTGGTCGTCCAGGAAGAGTTGTACGCCACGGTGGTCGGCGATGATCTTCGCCCGGCGGTCGGACGCCTCGAAGACGGGGCCGTCCGGGACCTCGGCGTCGGAGTCGGCCTCCGACTCGGACTCCGCCTCCGTCTTGGGCTCCGCTTCGGCCGCCGAGGTGGCCTCCTCCGGTGCGGACTCCTTCGACGGCTCCGGGACCCGGTCCTCCGGCTCGGCCGGCACGGGTGAAGTGAGCCCGGGGATGGCCGCCGGGTCTACCGCGGCGGTCTCCAGGGGCTTGCTGCTCGAACCTATGCGCTGCTCCACAGGCGGAAGTATGGCGGACATTGCTGTGTCATGGGACAGCAGGGGCCGGAGAGATCAGGAATGGCCGAAGGGCACGCCTGCGCCGACCGGCTCAGCTGTCCAGCACCGCCAGCGCGTCGATCTCGATGAGGAGCCCGGCGGGAAGGCCGACGTAGACGGTCGTACGGGCGGCCGGGGGCGCGGTCAGGCCCTGTTCCTCGAAGTACGTGTTGTAGATGCCGTTCATCTCGGCGAAGTGGTCCACGTCCGTCAGATAGACGCGGATCATCATCACGTCGTCCCAGGTCGCGCCGCCCTCCTCCAGGATGGCCTTGACGTTGGCGAGGGTCTGGAGGGTCTGCTCGGTCAGGGTCGGGCCGGCGGGCGTCGGGGGCTCTCCCTCGACGGCGGGCAGAAAGCCGACCTGCCCGGCGACCTGCAGAATGTTCCCCTTCCTCACACCGTGGGAGAACTTGGCCGGCGGAGTGGTGTGGGTCTTCGGGGTGAGGGCGATCTTGTCTGTCATGGACCGTTGTCCTTCGTTGGCGTGGGAGTCCTGCCGGAGTACTCGCCGCTGATGGCGTCCGCGGTACGGCGCACCAGTGGCAGCAGGGTGAGGAGTTCGTCGGCGGTGACGACGACGTTGGGGGCGGAGACGGACATGGCGGCGACCACGCGTCCGTCGGTGCCGCGCACGGGGGCGGCGACGCAGTTGATGGACTCCTCGTGACCGCCGAGATCGGTGGCCCAGCCCTGCTCGCGGACCTTCTCCAACTCCCGCAGGAAAGCGGGGGCGTTGGGGGTGGAGCGGGAGGTGTACATGGGGTACTCGAACTTGTCGGCGAGGGTGCGCCGCTCGGTCTCGGGCAGGTCGGCGAGCAGCAGCTTGGCGACGGCGGCGACGGTGATGGCGACGGGCTTGCCGATCCGCGAGTACATGCGCACCGGGTAGCGGCTCTCGACCTTGTCGATGTACAGCACCTCGCCGTCCTCGTGCACGGCGAGGTGGACGGTGTGGCCGCAGCTCTCGTTGAGGCGTACGAGGTGGGGGTGGGCGATCTCCCGGATGTCGAGGTTCTCGACGGCTTCCTGGGCGAGCGCGAAGAGGCGGGCGCCGAGCCGGTAGCGCTGGTCGGACTGGCGGTAGACGAGCCCGTGCTCGTGCAGGGTGCGCAGCAGCCGCAGGGCGGTGGACTTGTGGACGCCGAGCCGGTCGGCGACCCGGCCGAGGTCGGCGGGGCCCTCCGCGAGCAACGGCAGGATGCTCAGGGCGCGGTCGACGGTCTGGCTCATGGGGTGCGTACCTCCTCCGGGGCCTGCTCGGCTTGCGTCCAGCCGGGGCCGAGTCGAAGTGTCTCCCACGCGCGCTCGTCGAGGGCGGCCAGCCGGTCGGCGTGGTCACGGGCGGGCGGTGCGGCGAGGTCGCCGGGGACGGTGAGGACGGCGGCGGCCATGAGGTGGCCGTGCCGGAGGCGGTCCCGTACGGGCAGGCCCCGCAGGGTGGCGGCGAGGAACCCTGCGGCGAAGGCGTCCCCGGCGCCGACCGCCGCGACGACGTCGACGCGGGGTGCCGGGACGAGCACGGAGTCGGTGACACCCGTAGCGGCACAGGCGCCCCTGTCGAAGGCGACGGCTCCGCTTCCGCCCTGCTTGACGACCACGAGTTCCGGCTCGGGCAGCGCCGCCGCGATCTCGGCCGCGTCCCGCAGCCCCCACGCCTCCTCCGCCTCGTCGGCGCCCACGAAGACGAGGTCGGCGCGCCGCGCGAGGTCCAGCAGGACGCGGGGGCCCTTGTTGTCGGCCCACAGTCCCGGACGGAAGTTGACGTCGAACGAGACGAGGGGCCGGCCCGGCCGGGGCCCGGTCAGCTCCCACAGCAGGTCGAGACAGTCGCCGGACAGGGCTGCGGTGATCCCGGACAGATGCAGCACCCGCGCCGCGCGCGCCGCCGCCAGGTCCACGCTTTTGGCCGACATCGCGGAGGCCGCCGACCCCGCCCGGTAGTAGGCCACCTCGTGCGCGTCGGTGGCCCGGTCGCCCGCCGTACGGAAGTACACGCCCGTCGGACGCGCCGGATCACGTCGTACGGACGTCACATCGACCCCGTACGCGCCGATCGCCTCGAGCAGGTGGTCGCCGAAGGCGTCGTCGCCGACGCGGCTGATCCAGCGGGCGGAGTGGCCGGCGGCGGCGAGAGCACAGGCCACGTTGGACTCGGCGCCGCCGATGGTCCGGTCGAAGGACGGCACGTCGGCGAGGCGGCCGGGACGCGAGGGCAGGAAGGTGACCATGGACTCGCCGAGCGCGACGACGTCCACGACATCCACGGCATCCACGACATCGGGGGCGTCGCGGGGTCCGGTGCGGGTCACGATGGTCGTAGCTCCTGGCTGGTGGTGCGGGGGGACGGCGGCTCCGTTGACCCCGCGTTGGGCGAGATGTTAGACAGCAGTAAGCGGTATACGCAACGAGCGTTGCAAGTGTTGCAACACCGTACATCCCTCGTACATCCCTCGACGAGAATCAAGGAGGTTGCATGGGCACCGAGAGCAGTGAGACCGCCCAGGCGCACGCCGGGTTGGCCGGGCTGGCCGCCGAGCGCGTCGACGCCCGCTTCAAGGGCCTTCCGCCGGACGCGGACGGCCTGACGGTCGGCGAGCTGACCGCCCAGCGCCGCAACCTCTTCACCGGCGGCTTCACCACCCCCGTACTGACGCTGTCCGCCGAGCGCCTCACGCACAACCTGGAACTGATGGAGACGTACGCGGCCCGCCACGGCCTCGCCTTCGCCCCGCACGGCAAGACGTCCATGGCCCCCCAGCTCTTCCACCGCCAGCTCGACCACGGCGCCTGGGGCATCACTCTCGCGGTCCCCCATCAGGTGCGCGTCGCCCGCGCCTTCGGTGTCCAACGGGTTTTCCTGGCAAATGAGTTGGTGGATCCTGCGGCCCTGCGCTGGATCGCGTCGGAGCTGGCCGCCGACCCCGAATTCCGGTTCGTCTGTTACGTCGACTCCGTGCGCGGGGTGGAGCTGATGGACGCGGCTCTGTCGGGAACGGGAGCGGGAGCAGGGGCGGGGGCGGGGGCCCGTCCGCTGGACGTGGTCGTCGAACTCGGCGCCGGTGAGGGCGCCCGGACCGGCGTGCGTACGGAGGCGGAGTGCGCGGTGGTCGCGGACGCGGTGGCCGCCGTACCGACGCTGCGGCTGGTCGGGGTCGCGGGGTACGAGGGTGAGGTGCCGCAGGCCGATCCGGAGCGGGTGCGGGCGTGGCTGCGGCGGCTGGTGGCGCTGGCGGCGGACTTCGACAAGGCGGGGCGGTTCGACGGCACGTCCCTTGAGGAGATCGTCGTGAGCGCGGGCGGCAGCGCCTGGTTCGACGCGGTCGCCGACGTGTTCGTGGAGATCCCCGAACTGTCGCTGCCCGTACTGAAGTTGCTGCGCTCGGGGGCGTACGTCTCGCACGACGACGGCCGCTATCGCGAGGTGACCCCGTTCAACCGGGTCCCCGAGGAGGGCGCCCTGGAGCCCGCCTTCCGTCTGTGGACGCAGGTCGTCTCCCGCCCCTCCCCCGAGCAGGCCTTCGTGAACGCGGGCAAGCGGGACGCGGCGTACGACCTGGACCTGCCCGTCGCCCAGGTCGTACGGAGGGAGGGGGCCGGGAAGGGTGCAGGTGGGGACGCCGGGGAGCGGCCGGCCACCGGAGTCACGGTCACCGGGCTCTCCGACCAGCACGCCTGGCTGCACACCGACCCCGGCGCGGATCTGGAGGTCGGCGACTGGCTGGGCCTGGGCCTGTCCCACCCGTGCACGTCGTTCGACAAGTGGCAGCTGATCCCGGTCACGGAGGCGGACGGGACGGTCGTCGAATACATCCGTACGTTCTTCTGACTTCTGACTTCTGAGGAGGGCCCGGCGTGGATGAGCTGGTCATTCGGGACGCCGATGTCGTGGACGGCTCCGGCGGTCCGTCGTATCGCGCGGATGTGGTCGTGGACGGGGGCCGGATCGTCGCGATCGTCCAGGAGGCGGCAGCGGCGGGGTGCCAACGCCCCGAAGCGCGCCGGGAGTTGGACGCGGAGGGCCTGACCCTCTCCCCCGGGTTCGTCGACATGCACGCCCACAGCGATCTGGCCCTGCTCCGCGACCCCGATCACAGTGCGAAGGCCGCACAGGGGGTGACCCTCGAAGTCCTGGGCCAGGACGGGCTGTCGTACGCCCCGGTCGACGACCGCACGCTCGCCGAGGTCCGTCGCGCGATCACCGGCTGGAACGGTCACGGCGACGACATCGACTTCGACTGGCGTTCCGTGGGCGAGTACCTGGACCGCCTGGATCACGGCTTCGACGGCGAGGGAATCGCCGTCAACGCGGCCTACCTGATCCCGCAGGGCACGGTACGGATGCTCGCCGTCGGCTGGGAGGACCGGGAGGCGAAACCCCAGGAGCTGGACCGGATGCGGCAGTTGGTGGCGGAGGGGATGGAGCAGGGCGCGGTGGGCATGTCGTCGGGGCTCACGTACACGCCCGGCATGTACGCCAAGGACGCCGAACTCACGGAACTGTGCCGGGTGGTGGCGCGCTACGGCGGCTACTACTGCCCCCACCACCGTTCGTACGGCGCGGGCGCGCTGGAGGCGTACGCCGAGATGGTGCGGCTGTCGCGCGAGGCTGACTGCCCGCTCCATCTGGCCCACGCCACCATGAACTTCGGTGAGAACAAAGGCCGGGCGCCGGAACTCCTGGCCCTCCTGGACGAGGCGCTGGCCTCGGGCGCGGACCTGACCCTGGACACGTATCCCTACACCCCGGGCTCCACAACTCTGGTGGCGCTGCTGCCGAGTTGGGCGAGCGAGGGCGGCCCGGAGGCGATCCTGCGGCGTCTGGCGGACCCGGACACCGCCGAACGCATCCGGCACCACCTGGAGGTCGCCGGCGCGGACGGCTGCCATGGCGTGCCCATCGAGTGGGACACGATCGAGGTCTCGGGCGTGACCGACCCGGCGCTCGGCGACCTCGTGGGCCGTACGGTGCGGGAGTCGGCGCGGGCGCGCGGCGAGACCCCCTGGTCGACGGCCCGCCACCTCCTCCTGGCCGACCGTCTGGGCACGACGATCCTCCAGCACGTCGGTCACGAGGAGAACGTGCGCGCGATCATGCGCCACCGCGTCCACACGGGCGGCTCGGACGGCATCCTCCAGGGCACGAAGCCGCATCCGCGCGCGTACGGCACGTTCCCGCAGTATCTCGGGCGGTACGCAAGGGAGTTGGGGGTGCTCTCCCTGGAGGAGTGCGTGGCCCATCTGACGTCCCGCCCGGCGGCACGCCTTCGACTCCCCGACCGTGGCCTGGTCCGCGAGGGCTACCGGGCCGACCTGGTCCTGTTCGACGCGAAGACGGTGGCGGCGGGCTCGACGTACGAGGCGCCGCGCACACTCCCGACGGGCATCCCGTATGTGCTCGTCGACGGCCGCTTCGTGATCGAGGACGGCCGCAGGACGGACGTACTGGCGGGGCGGGCGATCCGCCGCACTGAAAACTGACCGCCCGCCCAACCCCCTGGGGGCGCGGGGAACCGCGCGACCAGCCACGACGGCGCAGCAGACGCCTCACGACCGATCCCGCCCCCCCACCTTGCGGCTACGGCTTCGGCAAAACGCACCCGCTCGCGCTCAGGTTCAGCTTATTGTCCAGGCCGAAGCAAGCCGGGATCTGGTAGGTCTCCTGCGCATAGTTGATGCCCGGACGAACAGTCACCGTCCCGTTCGCGTCGACCTCACACGGGTTGTTGTCCGTGCAACGCCCCCCGTCCTCGTTGCCGGTGTTGTTGACGGCGACGACCTTGCCGGTCGCGTTGTCGACGACCGGCGAGCCCGACGTGCCGCCGATGGTCTGGCACGCGGACGTGTAGCGGACCGAGTCCTTCCAGGTCCACGCGCCTTCCTTGAGCCGGTAGGCGAAGCCGTCCACGTTGCAGGCGTACGTCCGCTTCCAGTAGCCGGAGACGACGGTGATCGGGGTGCCGGCGACCGGGTGGGTGTCGTTGAGGGTGAGCGGGTCGATGTTGTACGAGCTCTTGATCGCCGCGTAGGTGGTCGTGAGCTGGTAGATCGACACGTCGGTGTCGGTCATCGTCGCGTACGCGATCTTGCTGGCGCGCAGGGTGGCGACGCGGGTGGCCGCCGCGTTGAGCAGCCCGAAGGTACGAGTGGACGCCTGGTTGACGATGACCTGACCGGCGGCCGGGAAGCCCGTCTCCAGGCAGTGCCCGTTGGACATGACCAGCGCCGGGTCGTCCGCCTCGGAGTTCGGGAAGCGGACGAGCGAGCCGGAACAGTTGGACAGCGAGACGGTACCGGCGAAGTTGACGGCCTGGATGGCGGGTGCGGCCTGTGCTGCCGGTGCCACCTTGGTGACGGCTCTCTTCGCGACGGGCGCGGCCGTGTCGGCCTGCGCGGCGACCGCGGGTGCCGCTCCCGCCCCGGTGATCACCAGGGCTGCGAGCGCGGCAAGGAGAGGCTTGTTCATGTGGGGGTCCCCTCGTACGAAGAAGCGACCGGAGGTTTTCCGGTCGCTCGCTTTTTGTCATGCGCATTGTGATCCGGGAGGGGCGACCGGGGCAAGGAATCGATTCCGGCCGGGGGTTGGCGCGATTGCTACGGATACAGCGTCTCCCCCTTCTCCAGCATCGCCACGAACTTCTCGATCCGGCGCACCCGCGTCTCCGCCCTCTTCGCCTCCTGGACGCGATGGAGGATCGCGAAGCGGTTCTGGCTGTTCAGGGTCGCGAAGAACTCCGCAGCGGCCGGGTTCGCGGCCAGGGCCGCCGCGAGGTCGGGCGGTACCGTGGCGTTCCTCGGGCTGTCGTACGCCGCATCCCAGCGGCCGTCCGCCTTGGCACGGTCGATTTCCGCCAGCCCCGGCGGACGCATCCGGCCCTGTTCGATCAGCGCGGCCACCTTGTTCCGGTTGACCTTGGACCACTTGCTGCGCGGTCTGCGCGGGGTGAAGCGCTGGAGCCACCACTGGTCGTCGAGCGCGGCCTTCTGGCCGTCGATCCAGCCGTAGCAGAGCGCCACGTCCAGGGCCTGGGCGTAGGTCAGGGCCTCGACCCCGGGGCTCTTCTTGCGCAGCCTGAGCCAGATGCCGGCCGGGGTGTCGTGATTCTCGGCGAGCCACGCCTCGAAGTCCTCGGCGGAATCGAACGAGATGCTCTCCACATCCTGAGTCATCCAGGCAGCGAACCACACGCCACTGACACTCGGCGTCCATGTGCGTTCTCATGCCTGCTCATGCGGGTTCAGAACCGCTGGAACAGTACGGGAATCAGGGCGGGTACCGCCGGGACCAGCAGATAGAGAGTTATCCCAGTCATGGCCTTACGGGTCGTGACCGGAAGCACGGGAACGGACCAGACCTGCGTTATCGCCGACTCGCGCGCGCCTTCGGGAAGCGTCTGGTAGAGCATTTTGACGTGATCCTGCTTCACGACCAACGCGGAGTGGTAGCCGATCGAGGACGGGTAGACGATCACCAGGATGTCCACCACCATCACCACCAGCACCACGAACACCATCCATGACGCCGCCGACAGCCAGACCATGAACAGCACCAGCAGGCCGATCAGAT
The DNA here is from genome assembly GCF_040644035.1 of Streptomyces sp. NPDC047042. Classification (NCBI taxonomy): domain Bacteria; kingdom Bacillati; phylum Actinomycetota; class Actinomycetes; order Kitasatosporales; family Streptomycetaceae; genus Streptomyces; species Streptomyces sp. NPDC047042. Next base: position 121,631 of record NZ_JBEYVP010000021.1, read on the forward strand.
GGGCCACCGCGGAGCCGTAGGTCCACAGCATGAACTGGCGCAGGGGGCGCAGTCCCCGGAAGCCGTCGCTGTCGAACTTCATGTTCGGGGTCACCCCGAACCCGATCGCTTCGGACCGGTAGAGATAGATCGTGAAGACGACGCCCATGACCAGCTGCTTCGTCAGGAAGTAGAAGGCGTACGTGCCCGCCGCGCACAGCGCCACGGCGAGTTCGGGGTGGGTGTGCCGGTTGGCCCACCAGCCGTCGTAGACCGCGGAGCGCCAGACCGGGTCGGGAAGCTCGGTGGGGTTCCAGGTCTCCATGAGGCCATGGGTGTTGACGAGGCCGTACAGGAAGAAGGTGGCCGTCGCCATGGCCACCACGATGGCCGCCGAGAGGTCCCGGCGGCCGAGTGCGGCCAACCACTTGTTGGTCCGTCGGACCAGCCGGTTGTGCTGGGAGACCTGCCCGTCGGACAGCTTCTCCGCACCTCCGTTGCGCACGTTCATCTGTACGAAGTCGCCGATGGCCAGCACCTGCTGACAGCAGAAGACCGGCGTGACGAAGACGACCACCAGCACGACGAGGCCGGCCGGGTCCTGGAGCAGGGACAGGCTCACGCCGCCCAGTTCGGCGTGGTCGGTGAACAGGTAGCTCAGGGCCCACCGTCTGCCCGCCTCCGGCCGCGCCCCCAGCACTCCGCCGACCCCGGCCAGTATCAGCAGCGTGACAGCGCCGGCCAGGCCGAGCAGCCGGATCTTGGCCTTGGCCGTGAGCGGCCAGTACAGCAGGCGGATCAACCGACGGACGGCGTTCCGACGCGACGGCGGCACCCCGCGCAGCCGGCGCATCGCCCAGCGGTAGTCGACAGGTTCGGTGCTTTGGAAAACTCTTCCGATTCGCTGCGGCTGCAAGGCCTCGAGCTGTTGCATCGCGCCCCCGATGGCGACAACACCCGATCACTGTCATGGCCTGATCGCCGTCACGGCCTGATCACTGTCATGGCCCGATCGCTGTTCATGACCAGTGCCCTATTTTGCCCCGTCTCAAGTGGCGGAAAACACCACGCGGGAAGCGTTACCCGGCCGTAAGCTCACGGACATGCAGCTGATCCAGTCGACCAAGCTAGCCAACGTCTGTTACGAGATCCGGGGCCCGGTTCTCGAAGAGGCGATGCGGCTCGAGGCGGCAGGGCACCGCATTCTCAAGCTGAACACCGGCAACCCGGCGGCCTTCGGCTTCGAGGCCCCGCCCGAGATCCTGGAGGACATCCTCCGCAACGTGTCGTCGGCCCACGGGTACGGCGACGCGAAGGGGCTGCTGGCGGCCCGCCGGGCGGTCGTCATGCACAACCAGACCCTCGGCATCGAGACGGACGTCGAGCACGTGTTCGTCGGCAACGGCGTCTCCGAGCTGATCGTGATGGCGATGCAGGCCCTGCTCGACGACGGCGACGAGGTGCTCGTACCCGCCCCCGACTACCCCCTGTGGACGGCGGCGGTCTCCCTCTCCGGCGGTACGGCGGTCCACTACCGCTGCGACGAGCAGGCCGACTGGATGCCGGACCTCGCGGACATCGAGCGCAAGGTCACCGACCGCACCAAGGCGATCGTCATCATCAACCCGAACAACCCGACGGGCGCGGTGTACGACGACGCCATGCTCCGGGGGCTGACGGACATCGCCCGCCGCCACAACCTCCTCGTCTGCTCGGACGAGATCTACGACAAGATCCTGTACGACGGCACCACGCACACCTCGACCGCGAAGATCGCCCCCGACCTCCTCACCCTCACCTTCAACGGCATGTCGAAGGCGTACCGGGTCGCCGGCTACCGGGTCGGCTGGATGTCGATCTCCGGGCCCCGCGCGCACGCCGACTCGTACATCGAGGGCCTCACCATCCTGGCGAACATGCGCCTGTGCGCGAACATGCCGGGGCAGCACGGTGTCGTCGCCGCGCTCAGCGGACGCCAGACCATCAACGACCTGGTGCTGCCGGGCGGGCGGCTCAAGGAGCAGATGGACGTCGCGTACGAGCTGCTCACGCAGATCCCGGGCGTCAGCTGCGTGAAGCCGAAGGGGGCGCTCTATCTCTTCCCGCGCCTCGACCCGAACGTGTTCAGGATCAAGGACGACCGGCGCATGGTCCTGGACCTGCTCCGCCGCGAGAAGATCATGGTCGTGCAGGGTACGGGCTTCAACTGGCCCGAGCAGGACCACTTCCGCGTCGTCACCCTGCCCACGGTCGGCGACCTGCGGGACGCCGTGAACCGGATCGGCAACTTCCTGGACGGCTACAGCCAGCCGTAAACCTGCCGGGGAGCACTTTTCGCGATCGGGCTCAACTTTAGACTGGATCTAAGCTAGGATGGCTTCCTGTCAGCGCACAGGAGGCCATCTCCCCATGTACGAACCGATCCGCACCCCCTCGGTCCACAGCACCCGCACCGCGCTGGCCGGCACCGCCTCGGACTTTCCCCACAGGTCGCGTGAGGAGGAGCTGGACATCCAGCTGGCCGGACATCTCGCCGCGCTCCTCACCGCCACGGATGAGCTGCGCGCACTCGCGCCCTCGGCCGACCTGGACACCGCCGCGGAGCGGCTTGCCGGGGAGGTGAGCAGGTTGCGGGGTGGGCGTACGCCGGTCCGTGCTTCGGCGCCCGCGCAGGGTCAGGGTGGGGCCGATCTTGCCGTGCTGCATCAGCGGGCGCATGCGCTTGCCGGGCGGGCGCTGGTTGTCGCGGCGTCGCGGGCGGATACGGCGGCGGCGATTCTTGCCGCTGAGCGTATGGACGCGCACGCCGAGGCGGTCGAGGGCCGCGCGCTCGCGTCACGCTGAGCCCCCTTCGGGGCTCCCCTGACGGCCCCGGTCCGCGCGCTCCCGCAGCGACGCGCGGGCCGGGTGCCACGCACTGCGTTGGCTTGAGCAGGGCGCCTTTTGCAGTAGGGGGTTCGGTTGTTCGGCGAGTGCGGGTGCGTTGTGGCTTGTCGCGCAGTTCCCCGCGCCCCTTGGGGGGTGGGGGTGCCGTGAGTGGGTGGCTGCGGGCCCGGCCGTGGCTTGTCGCGCAGTTCCTCGCGCCCCTTGGGGGTGGGGGTGCCGTGAGTGGGTGGCTGCGGGCCCGGCCGTGGCTTGTCGCGCAGTTCCCCGCGCCCCTTGGGGGCGTTGCGTAACGGGACCAGTGGTTCACTGGCTGTTCATTCTTTTTGGCGGGGAACGTTGGATTCCGGGAGCACGCTCCCGGCGTGAGACGAATTGCAGGGATTGTCCTCGCGGTTCTGCTGATCGGTGGCGTGGTGGCAGCCGTCGTGGCGGGCCGGGACAACGGGGACCGGAGCACGGCAACGAAGACCGTGCGTGGAGTGATCGGGTCGGAGAAGGCCGAGTTCTTCGCCGACCCCGACGTGGTGAAGGCCCTCGCCGCCAAGGGCTACACCGTGCGGACGGAGACCTCCGGGTCGTGGGCCATGGAAGGCCTCGACCTCGAGGGCTACGACTTCGCCTTTCCGTCCAGTCAGGCGCCCGCCGACGAACTGGCCGCCAAGTACAAGGCACGGCAGCCCCTGCCGCGGCCCTTCTACTCGCCGCTCGTCGTCGTGGCCCACCGCAACGCCGCCGAGGTGCTCGCGGCGAACGGGCTCGCGACCCTCGACAAGGGTCAGCACCGCGGCACGCTCAAGATGGCCGCCTATCTGGACGCGGCCGACGCCGACCGCACCTGGCAGCAGCTCAAGGGCGCCGATAAATATGGGGAGTTGACCGGCACCCTCTACATCGCCTCCACCGACCCGGAGAGTTCCAGCTCCGGTGCCCTCTACCTCGCCGCGACCAGTTACGTGGGGAACGGTGGCCGGGTGGTGGCGAGCGAGGCCGATGTGCGGCGCACGGCGCCCCTGATGCGCAAGCTGGTCAGCGTCCAGGGCGCCCAACAGCCCAGCTCCGACGCCGCGTTCCGGGACTTCGTGAGCGGCGCCGGAAACCCGCTGGTGCTGGTGTACGAGTCGCAGATCGCCGCGCTGCTCGGGAACCGGGAGAGCGTCGGCGACCTCACCGTCCTCTACCCCGACACCACGGCCAACAGCGACCACACCGTCGTACCGCTGACCGAAGAGGGCCGTTCCCTCGGTCAACTCCTCAGCGACGACCCGGTGTTGCGCAAGCTCGCCGTCCGGCACGGGTTCCGGCCGCAGGGCGACGCCGCCGAGTTCGTCGCGGCCACTGCGGCCCACGCCGCCTACCTCAACCAGACACTGACCGGCGTCCGGCAGGCGCCCGTGCCCACCTCCAAGGTGCTGCACGAGATGGCGCGCCGGGCCCGGGGACAGTCATGAACAGGGGGACAACGCACATGAACTTTCAGAAGCCCAGCCGGCACCCGAACGCGAACACCAGCCAGAACAGCAGTCAGAGCGCGCCTCCGAGTGGAGCTCAGAGCGGTGACGACATCTTCACGCTCACCCCGCCCGAGCCCGTCGCCGCCGTCCCCCGTGAGAGGGCCGGCGGGCTCGTCCCCGTCGACGACGGTGTCCGTACCGACATGGCCCGCAAGGCCGCCGAGTACGTCGGGCAGCTCGCCGCCCTCGACGCCCGCTCGCCCGAGTTCGCGGGCCGGGTCGGGGAGATCACCGGACTCGGCGCCGGTGAGCTGCGGACGGCCGCCGCGCAGTCCAACCGCATGCTGGAAAGGGCCGTACGCAGCCTGCCGGGCAACGGCGGGGACGCCCAGTCGCAGGTGGCGGGCTCACTCGTCGAACTCCGGCGGGTGGTCGAGGACTTGGACCCGCGCGACCTGCCCGCCGGAAAGGGACGCAAGCTCCTGTCCAGACTGCCCGGCGGCAACAAACTGCGCGACCACGTCGCCAAGTACGCCTCCTCGCAGGCCACTTTGAACAAGATCGTGGGCTCGCTGCGCGGCGGACAGGACGAACTGCGCAGGGACAGCGCCGCGTTGCAGACCGAACGCGTCCGCCTCTGGGAGACCATGGGCAAGCTCCAGGAGTACGTCGTCCTGACGGAAGCCCTGGACTCCGCCGTCGAGCGGCACATCGGCGGCGTCGAGGCGGCCGACCCGGCTGGCGCCGACCACCTGCGCGCGGACGTGCTCTTCCCGGTCCGGCAGAAGCACCAGGACCTGCTGACCCAGCTCGCGGTGTGCGCCCAGGGCTACCTCGCCATGGACGTCGTACGCCGCAACAACGACGAGTTGATCAAGGGTGTCGACCGCGCGGCCACCACGACCGTGTCCGCGCTGCGCATCTCCGTGATGCTGGCCTCCGCCCTCGACAACCAGAAGAGGGTCATCGAGCAGGTCAACTCGCTGCGCGGGACCACCGAGGACCTCATCCGGGGCAACGCCGAGATGCTGGCCACCCAGAGCGGGGAGATCCAGCGCATCGCCGCCGATCCCGCCGTCGGGGCCGAGACCCTCAGACACGCCTTCCAGCAGATCTACCGCACCCTCGACACCATCGACACCTACAAGGTGCAGGCGACCGAGGCGATGGCAGCGACCGTGGAGTCCCTGACGTCCGAACTCCAGCAGGCGAGCGCCTACTTGGAGCGCAGCCGGTCGCGGGGCGCGCTGGACGGAGGACAGGTATGAGCATGAGCCTGGATCTCCCGAGACGCCGGCTGGCGGCGGCCGCCGTTCTGGCGCTCGCTCTCCTGACCGGCTGCACATCCCAGCAGGACCCCGAGCCGCCGTTCGGCAACGGCTCCCCCGAGCCCGGCACCCTCCGTGTCCTCGCCTCCAGCGAGCTGTCCGACATGACGCCCGTGCTCAAGCGGGTGGAGAAGGACACCGGTATCAAGGTCCGGCCCACCTACATGGGCACCCTCGACGCGATCGACATGCTGGCGACGGGCAAGACGGACGGCAAATACGACGCGCTCTGGCTGTCCTCCAACGACTATCTGCGGCTGCGTCCCGACGCGGCGAGGAAGGTCGTGTCCGAGACGCCCGTCATGTCCAGCCCGGTCGCCATCGGCGTCAGGGCGGCCACCGTGCGCAAGCTGGGCTGGCAGCCCGACCAGGTCACCTGGTCCCAGGTGGAGACGGCGGTACGGGACGGCAGGCTGACGTACGGCATGACGGATCCGGCGCGCTCCAACTCCGGCTTCTCCACGCTGATCTCGGTCGCCTCGGGGCTCTCGGGAGCGCAGTCCGCGCTGACCGACGCGGATGTGCAGAAGGCGTCCCCGCGGCTGAAGGAGTTCTTCAAGGGGCAGAAGCTGACGTCCAGTTCGTCGGGCTGGCTCGCGGCCGCCTACGACCGGCGCGGCACCGTCGACGCGCTGCTCAACTACGAGTCCGTCCTCAAGGGCATCCCCGGCCTCACCGTGATCCGCCCCCGCGACGGTGTCGTCACCGCCGACTACCCGATCACCTCGCTCGCGTCGACCGACGCCGCGACCCGCGAGGACGTCCGCCGGCTGACCGAGGCCCTGCGCACCCCGGCGACGCAGCGCCGCATCACCGACCTCACGCACCGCCGCCCGGTCGTCGCGTCCGTACCACCCGCGACCGGCCTCGACACCGCGCGCCGCCGCGAACTCCCCTTCCCCGGCAGCCGGTCCGTCGCCGACGGGCTGCTCGACGCGTACGAGAACAAACTGCGCCGCCCCTCCCGGACCGTGTACGTCCTCGACACCTCGGGCTCGATGGAGGGCGACCGGCTCGCCGGTCTCAAGGAGGCGCTGCGCGGTCTCACCGGGGACTTCCGGCACCGCGAGGAGGTCACGCTGATGTCGTTCGGATCGGACGTGAAGAGCGTACGGACCCATGTCGTGAGCCCCGCAGATCCGCAGAGCGGGCTCGACGCGATCCGCCGGGACACGGACGCGCTGTCGGCGGACGGCGGCACGGCGATCTACACCTCGCTGGAGAAGGCGTACGAACAACTCCGCGCCGACCGCGACACGTTCACGTCGATCGTGCTGATGACGGACGGCGAGAACACGGAGGGCGCGAAGGCGGCGGAGTTCGACAACTTCTACCGGCAACTCCCGGCCCGGCAGCGGGAGATACCCGTGTTCCCCATCCTCTTCGGCGACTCCGACCGCGCCGAGCTGGCGCACATCGCCGAGTTGACCGGTGGCCGTCTCTTCGACGCCCAGCAGGGGTCGCTCGACGGCGCGTTCAAGGAGATCCGTGGCTACCAGTAGACAGACGGGGCCCGCGGGTTCCGCGGGGTCCACCGGGTTCCTGGGGTTCCTGGAGTCGCGCAAGAACATCGCCGGCAGTGCGTGCGGGCTGCTGGGCCTGGCGCTGACCTTCACCGGTCTGGCGGGGCCGTACTGGCCTGTCGTCGTCGCCGGGCTGTACGGCGCGGGTGCGCTGATCGCCCCGCCGGAGCGGCAGCCCCTGCCGGACTTCCCGGACCCGTCGGCCCGGCTCTCCGCGCAACTCGACGAGCTGCGGGGCGACTTCGAGCGGCTGGAGGAGTATCTGGGGCAGGTCGGGCTGCCGCCCGCGGCGGCCGGGCAGGTGACCGAACTGACCGGGCTGGTCGGCGCGTTGCTGGAGCCCGGGTGGGTGACGGAGGTGCTGGCCCAGGACCCGGAAGGGGTGCATGTGCTGTCGCGGATCGTGCGGCAGGACCTGCCCGAGGCCGTCGACAGTTTCGTACGCGCGCGGTGGTGGACACGGCTGGCGCCGGGGCAGGAGCCGCCGGAACGGCATCTGGAGCGGCAACTCGGGCTGCTCCGGCAGGAGGCGGAGGGGCTGGCGGCGGGCCTCAGGGAGATCGAGGCCCGCCGTCAGGAGTCGCACACCCGCTACCTGGAGGGCCGGGGGCCCGGGAGCGGCGGGCTCGGCGGCTGACGTACACACCGCGCTGCCCGTGCTGTGAGAGGTTCACCGCGGCCGGCCATGACGACATCGCAGGTCAGGGCAAGTCCGACCGGCCGCGGAGTCGGGAAAGGATCCGTGGGCCTAGCCCAGACGCTGCACCAGCGCCCGGTACTCGTCCCACAGCTCCTTCGGGGTGTGTTCGCCGAACGTGTTCAGGTGTTCGGGGACCAGCGCCGCTTCCTCGCGCCACACGTCCTTGTCGACCGTGAGCAGGAAGTCGAGGTCGGACTCGGAGAGTTCGAGACCGTCGGTGTCGAGCGCGCCCTTGGCCGGGAGCACACCGATCGGCGTGGCGACGCCCTCGGCCTTGCCGTCCAGCCGGTCCACGATCCACTTCAGGACCCGGCTGTTCTCACCGAAGCCGGGCCACACGAACTTGCCCTCGTCGTTCTTGCGGAACCAGTTGACGTAGTAGATCTTCGGCAGCTTGGACTGGTCCTTGTCCTTCGCCACGTCGATCCAGTGCGCCATGTAGTCGCCCATGTTGTAGCCGCAGAACGGCAGCATGGCGAAGGGGTCGCGGCGCAGTTCGCCGACCTTGCCCTCGGCGGCGGCCGTCTTCTCGGAAGCCACGTTGGCGCCCAGGAAGACACCGTGGTTCCAGTCGAAGGACTCCGTGACCAGCGGTACGGCGGTGGCGCGCCGCCCGCCGAACAGGATCGCCGAGATCGGCACGCCCCTCGGGTCCTCCCACTCGGGCGCGATGATCGGGCACTGCGCGGCGGGGGTGGTGAAGCGGGCGTTGGGGTGCGCGGCCGGGACCCCCGACTCGGGCGTCCAGTCGTTGCCCTTCCAGTCCGTCAGGTGGGCCGGAGTCTCCTCCGTCATGCCCTCCCACCAGATGTCGCCGTCGTCGGTGAGGGCGACATTGGTGAAGACCGAGTTGCCCCACAGCGTCTTCATCGCGTTGGCGTTGGTGTGCTCACCGGTGCCGGGCGCGACGCCGAAGAAACCGGCCTCGGGGTTGATGGCGTACAGCCGGCCGTCCTCGCCGAAGCGCATCCAGGCGATGTCGTCGCCGATCGTCTCGACGGTCCAGCCGCCGACCGTCGGCTCCAGCATCGCCAGGTTCGTCTTGCCGCAGGCCGACGGGAAGGCCGCGGCGACGTACTTGGACTCGCCCTGCGGCGGGGTCAGCTTCAGGATGAGCATGTGCTCGGCGAGCCAGCCCTCGTCCCGCGCCATCACGGAGGCGATGCGCAGGGCGTAGCACTTCTTGCCGAGCAGCGCGTTGCCGCCGTACCCGGAGCCGTAGGACCAGATCTCGCGGCTCTCGGGGAAGTGCGAGATGTACTTCGTGGAGTTGCACGGCCACGGCACATCGGCCTCGCCCTCGGCCAGCGGCGCCCCGAGCGTGTGCACAGCACGCACGAAGAAACCGTCGGTACCGAGCTCGTCGAGGACCGGCTGACCCATGCGCGTCATCGTGCGCATGGACACGGCGACATACGCCGAGTCGGTGATCTCGACGCCGATCGCGGACAGCGGCGAGCCGAGAGGGCCCATGCAGAACGGGACGACGTACATCGTCCGGCCCTTCATGGAGCCGCGGAAGACGCCCTTCTCCCCCGCGAAGATCTCCCGCATCTCGGCGGGGTCCTTCCAGTGGTTCGTGGGTCCCGCGTCCTCCTCCTTCTCGGAGCAGATGAAGGTGCGGTCCTCGACGCGCGCGACGTCGGTCGGGTCGGAGGCCGCGTAGTAGGAGTTGGGGCGTTTGATCGGGTCCAGTTTCCTGAAGGTGCCCTTGTGGACGAGCTCTTCGCACAGTCGCTCGTACTCGGTCTCGGATCCGTCACACCAGACCACGTTGTCCGGCTGCGTCAGTTCTGCGATCTCGTTCACCCACGAGATCAGTTGCTTGTGGTTGGTCGGGACGGTGCCTGAGAGGAAGGTGTCAGGGGGAACGGGAGCCGCGATGTCGCGCGCCACGATTGCTCCTTGAATGAGGGTTTTTTGTTGACTGCCCCTTGGGGGCCGCGACCCGGATGCTTCACGGTGTTGATCTTGGCGCTCATCCGGTGCCGACCGCACTCATTTGATCATCCGACCGTAGCGCCCATCTGTCCAGAGGGCCTCACAGCTGAGCGACGTGACCATCGCCACTCATCCGGCACCCGCCCGGGCGTTTCCTCTGGGTCACCGCCTATTCACCTGGCGCATCCGGACGCCAACCCATATGAGAGGCTGGCCACTTCCGAGCCCCTCCCGCCTCGAACTGACGCGTAACTTACGGTTACGTAGGTACGATGGCCGCCATGACTGCGTCCGCCCCCGACGCGCCCCTGGACTCACCGGCCGCCGGCCGCGGTCCTGTGGCGCTCTCGCTGCCACATTCCGATGAGATCAAGCCCAAGCTGCGCGGCTGGTTGCATCTCGGCATGTTTCCGGCCGTACTCATCTCCGGTCTGGTGCTCACCGCGCTCGCCAGTTCGAGCCGCGCGCGCATCGCCTGCGGGATCTTCACCCTCACCGCGTGCCTGCTGTTCGGCGTGAGCGCGCTCTACCACCGCGGTACCTGGAGTCCGCGCATGGACGGCGTCCTGCGCAGACTCGACCATTCGAACATCTTTTTGATCATCGCGGGCACCTACACCCCGCTGACGATGCTGCTGCTCCCCGCCAGCAAGGGCCAGTGGCTCCTGTGGGGCATCTGGGGCGCCGCCCTGGCCGGTATCGCCTTCCGCGTCTTCTGGGTCGGCGCCCCGCGCTGGCTCTACACTCCCTGCTACATCGCGATGGGCTGGGCGGCGGTCTTCTTCCTGCCGGACTTCATGCGCGCCGGCGGCATCGCGGTCCTGGTGCTGGTCATCGTCGGCGGGCTCCTCTACAGCGCGGGCGGCGTGATCTACGGCCTCAAGCGCCCGAACCCGTCACCGCGCTGGTTCGGCTTCCACGAGGTGTTCCACTCCCTCACCCTCGCGGCGTTCGTCACGCACTACATCGGCATCTCGATGGTGGCGTACCAGCACGGATAGCCCCTGGGCGGCCGTTCTGCCGGAGAATGCCCGTATGACGGCCGCCGCACCCGCACCCACCTCACCGCTCGCCGACCGGCCCCGGCCGGGCCTGCGCGAGCGGAAGAAGATCAAGACCCGGACGGCCATCCGTACCGCGACATACGAACTGATCGAGCAGCATGGCTACGACGCCACGACGATCGAGCAGATCGCCGAGCGGGCCGAGGTGTCGCCGTCCACGGTCTTCCGCTATTTCCCCACCAAAGAGGACATCGTGCTCACCGACGAGTACGACACCGTACTGGAGGAAGACCTGCGCGCCCGCCCGGCGGACGAACCGTGGCTCGACTCCCTGCGGTACGTCCTGCGGAAGGCCATCGGGACGAGCGGGGCGGAGGAGCCGGAGGTGACCCGCCTGCGGAGTCGGCTGATGCTGGAGGTCCCGGCGGTCCGCTCACGCATGATCGAGAGCATGTCGGAGACGGGACGTCTGCTGTGCCGGGTGATCGCGGAACGCACGGGGCGCGACTCGGCGGACCTGGAGGTCCGGGTGTACGCGATGTCGCTGATCGGCGGCTTGGCGGAGATCAGCGTCCACTGGGCCCAGAACAACTACAGGGACGATCTGACAGACCTGGTCGACCGCACCCTGAACGTCTTCGACCGGGGCCTACCGGGCCTGTGACAATGTCCAGCGCCGGCCCGTCCCGCCCCCTCAGCCCGTCCGGCGTTTGAGGACAAGGCCCGTTCAGGGCCGTAGGGGGGTCTGGGGGCGCAGCCCCCAGGAAGGGATGGGACGGGTAGGGGCGGCGGGGGCGAATTCAACCCCCCAACACACCCCGCAACCGCTCCGGATCAGTGGTCGGCGCATCACAGGTGAAATGCTGGCACACATACGCCGTAGCCTCACCCCCGACAAGAACCCGCCCGGCAAGCAACGGCAACTCCTCGCTCCCCACAGCCCCCACCGCGACCACAGCCCCCGGCGCCGTCCCGAGAAGCGCCGTACGGTGCAGCACCGCCGTAGCCGGATCATGCAGGTCCGCCCCCACAACCGCCACCTCCCGCGGCCCATCGATCAACGCCTCGGCAACAGCCAACCCCCACCCGATGAACCGCGGCACCCGAGGCCCCAGCGCCTTCACAACCCCCAACGCCCGCTCGGCGGCGGCCCGATGCGGCTCGGCCCCGGTCTGGGCCGCGTACCCGAGCAACGCCCCGGCGGCGGCCGTCCACCCGGAGGGCACCGCGTTGTCGGTCGGATCCTGAGGCCGCCGAATGAGCTGCTCGGCGTCGTTCGCGGTGTCGAACAACGCCCCCGACTCCGCGTCGACGAACCGCGCGAGCACATGGTCGAGCAGGAACCCGGCGAACTCCAGCCACACCCCCTCCCCGGTCACGGAGGCAAGCGCGAGGAACCCCTCGGCGACATCGGCGTAGTCCTCCAGCACCCCGGCGTTCGCCCCGACCTGCCCCTCCTTGCTGGTACGGGCGAGCTGGGCCCGGTCGTCCAGATGAACCCGTACGAGGAGATCGGCGGCCGCGAGCGCGGCGTCCACGAGGTCGGGACGCTCGAAGTAGGCGCCGGTCTCGGCGAGCGCGGCGATAGCAAGCCCGTTCCAGGCGGCGACCACCTTGTCGTCCCGGCCGGGAGCGGGCCGCTCGTTCCGGGCGGCCAGCAACCGCACCCGAATGGACTCGACCTTCTCGGCGTCGAACACACCCTCGTGCTGCGGAAGCTGGAGGACGGAGGCGCCCTCCTCGAAGGTCCCCTCCGCCGTCACCCCGAAGTAGTGCGCGGCAAGCTCCGCGTCCTCGGCACCGAGCACCTCGGCGAGCTGGGCCGGCGTCCAGACGTAATAGGCGCCCTCGACATGCTTGCCGGTCCCGTCGTCACTGTCGGCGTCCAGCGCGGACGCGAACCCCCCTTCGTTCGTGCGGAGTTCACGCACCATGAAGTCGGCGGTCTCGAGGGCGACGCGCCGGGCGAGCTCGGAGCCGGTGGCACGCCAGAGGTGGGCGTACACGCGGCACAGCAGCGCGTTGTCGTACAGCATCTTCTCGAAGTGGGGCACGACCCACTCCCGGTCCACGGAGTACCGGGCGAACCCGCCGCCGAGCTGGTCGTAGATCCCGCCCCTGGCCATGCGCTCGCAGGTGTCCTGGGCCATCTGCAGCGCCCCTTCGGCCCCCGTACGGGCGCCGTGCCGCAACAGGAACTCCAGGACCATCGACGGCGGGAACTTGGGGGCGCCGCCGAATCCGCCGCGCTGGGCGTCGTACTCCCGGGTCAGCCCGAGCAGCGCCCTGGCCTGCTCCTCCTCGCCGGGCGCCTCGGGCGTGCCGTACTCGATCTCGCGTCCGGCAAGGTCCCGCACGATCTTCTGCGCGACCTCGGCGACCTCGTCCCGCCGGTCGGTCCAGGCGGTGTGGACCCCCTCGAGGACCTGCTGGAACGAGGGCATGCCGCTGCGGGGCGAGGGCGGGAAGTAGGTGCCGAAGTAGAAGGGTTCGGCGTCCGGGGTGAGGAACACGGTCATGGGCCAGCCGCCCTGCCCGGTCGCCGCCTGGACGGCCTCCATGTAGACGGCGTCGACGTCGGGGCGCTCCTCGCGGTCGACCTTGACGCTGACGAAGTGCGCGTTGAGGTAGTCGGCGGTGGCCTGGTCCTCGAAGGACTCGTGCGCCATGACATGGCACCAGTGGCACGCCGAGTAGCCGACCGAGAGCAGGACGGGCACGTTGCGCCGTCGCGCCTCCTCGAAGGCCTCCGGTTCCCAGGGCCACCAGTCGACCGGGTTGTCAGCATGCTGGAGCAGGTAGGGCGAGGTCACGCCGGCCAACCGGTTCATGCGGGCCAGCCTCTCACAGGGGCCGGCCTCGTCGGCGGGTCCCACACAGCCGAGGCATCACGCGGTTCGTGCCACACCCTGACAACTTCCTGATCTCCGCGCTCCACGCTGGCCCCATGCACGACGGAGGATCCACTCCCGGTGACGACCAGACCCCCCACCAAAACCCCCACCAGAAGACCACGAACCAGAAAAGAAGGGCTCAACGACCTGTGAGCAGGCATCGGTTGAAGTCGAACAAGAAACGGAAGGCCGCGCTGATCGCGGCGGCGGGGCTGTCCACCACGGCCCTGGTGCTGACCGTCCTCCCGGGCGGGTTCGCCGGCGCGGCCCCCACCGACCCGCCGGCCACCGGGAGTTCGCCCGGTCCGCTGAAGAAGGTCACGCTGGTCACCGGTGACCGGGTCATGGTGGACGGTGCCGGAAAGGTCACCGGTGTCGAGCGGGCGGAGGGCCGGGAGAAGGTGCCGTTCTCCGTCCGAGTGGTCGACGGACACACCCGGGTCGTGCCCGGCGACGCCGAACTGCTGCTGGCCCAGGGCAAGTTGGACGCCCGGCTGTTCGACGTCACCCAGCTCGTGGCCGACGGGTACGACGACGCGGGCCGCGGCGACGTACCGCTGATCGTCACGTTCAAGGGCAGGAAGGCGCCCTCGATGACTCCGTTCACCGGGGCCGGGGCGAAGCTCGGCCGGGCGCTTCCGGTGGTCAACGGCAAGGCGATGCGGTCCGTCAAGAAGCGCGGTACCGACTTCTGGGACACCGTGACCGACACCGGCGCCGACGCGTTCACCGCCTCGACCTCGGTGGAGAAGGTGTGGCTGGACGGCCTGCGCAAGGCGAGCCTTGACAAGAGCGTCCCGCAGATCGGCGCGCCCACCGCCTGGGCCGCCGGGTACGACGGCACCGGCGTCAGGATCGCCGTACTGGACACCGGCGTCGACACGACCCACCCCGACCTCGCGAGCCAGGTGATCGCCGAACAGGACTTCACCGGTTCCGCGTCCGGCACCGCCGACAAGTTCGGCCACGGCACGCACGTCGCGTCCATCGCGGCCGGAACGGGCGCCAGGGCCGGGGGCACGTACAAGGGTGTCGCACCCGGCGCGAAAATCCTCAACGGCAAGATCCTCAACGACTTCGCCAGGGGCTCGGACTCCGGGATCATCGCGGGCATGGAGTGGGCGGTGGCGCAGGGCGCCGACGTCGTCAACCTCAGCCTCGGCAGCACGGACTCGCCCGGCATCGACCCGTTGGAGGAGACGGTCAACCGGCTCTCCGCCGAGTCCGACGCGCTCTTCGTCATCGCGGCCGGCAACGAGGGCACCGAGGGCGAGTTCGGCGAGGGGACCGTCGGTTCACCCGGCAGCGCGGATGCCGCGCTCACCGTCGGCGCGGTCGACGCGTCCGACCAGCTCGGCGACTTCTCCAGCCGGGGCCCACGCGTCGGGGACGGCGGGGTCAAGCCCGACCTGACCGCGCCCGGCTCCGCCATCACGGCCGCCGCGGCCGCCGACAGCGTCCTGGAACGCTCGAAGCCGTCCCCGGCACCCGGCTACATCACGGTCGGCGGCACCTCGATGGCGACCCCGCATGTCGCGGGCGCCGCCGCCCTCCTCGCCCAGCAGCATCCCGACTGGACCGGCGAGCGCATCAAGGCGGTCCTGACGGGCTCCGCCAAGCCGGGCACGTACAGCTCCTTCCAGCAGGGCACCGGCCGTACCGATCTGGTGCGGGCGCTGGACCAGAGCGTCGTCACCGAGCAGGGGCCGATCAACTTCGGCGCGCAGCAATGGCCGCACGGCGACGATGTCCCGGTGACCAGGCAGCTCACCTACACGAACTTCGGTACGCAGCCGGTCACCCTGGACCTCTCCGTCGACGCCTTCTCGGTGGACGGCAAGCCGGCCGACGACATGTTCGCCGTGTCCCCGCGGCGGATCACCGTCCCGGCGGGCGGCGAGACCAGTGTCGACGTGACCGCGGACACCCGTTCCGGCAGCGCCGACGGCACGTTCGGCGGTTCGGTGTCGGCCGTCTCGGCCGATGACAAGGTCGCGGTGCGCACCGCCGTCGGGGTGCAGCGCGAGGCCGAGTCGTTCGACCTGACGCTGAAGCACCTCGACGAGAACGGTGAGCCGACGAGCGACGCCGCCACCACCCTGGAGGGCCTCGACAGGGACTTCTACACCACCTACACGGACGACGACGGTGAACTCACGGTACGGCTGCCCAAGGGCGAGTACGGCCTCACCGGTGTGATCCACCCCGACTTCGCATCCGCCACCCAGTCCGTGCTGATGCAGCCGAAGCTGACCCTGGACAAGGACACCACCGTCACCGTCGACGCCCGCAAGGCCCAGCCGTTGGACATCACCGTGCCCGACGCGGCGGCCGAGAACACCGAGGCCACCATCGCGTACCGCTACGAACGGGCCGCGGGGATGCCGAAGAACCTGAGCGGATACTGGCTCCCGACCTTCCAGGGCATGCGGTTCGGGCACCTCGGCCCCGAGGCGCCCGCCGAGGCGGCGCTCGCCCAGTACTCCGGCGACTGGACGTCCAAGGACGGCGACGGCAGGCCGGTCACCTACCACCTCTCCTGGGTCCGCCGCGGCGACCTGGGCGGCTTCTCCGCCGAGGTGAGGCAGGACCAGCTCGCCAAGGTCGACTTCCAGGCAGGCGCACCCGCCGCGAACAAGGACACCCAGGTCGCGGTGAGCCCTCTTATGCCCGACGGTGACCTCTTCGGCCGCTACAGCCTCCTGACGGGGGACCTGCCGCTGCGCACGACCGACTACATCCTCGACAACGGCGTCAAGTGGTCCTTCCTGATGCAGCAGAACAGCGACGAGGGCCCGTCCGAGTACGCCCTCCAGGGGGCACCCAGGACCTGGCAGGCCGGCCAGAGCTACACCGAGCGGTTCAACGTCGGCGTCTTCGGCCCGACCCTGGGCGACGCCCCGGGCTCCGTGGCGAGCGGGAATCTCGGTGCCGAGCGGTCCGGGAACGTCATCACGGCCTTTCTGCCGCTGTTCGGCGACGGCGCCGGACACTTCGACACCGGCGGTGGAACCGTCTCGGCCGAGAGCTCGCTCCAGGTCGACGGCGTAGAGATCCCGCTCAGCTCCTCCCCGGCCAACCGCACCACCGAGTTCACCGTCCCCGAGCAGTCCGGCGCGTACAAGCTGACCCTGGACAACTCCCGCGATCCGGGGCACTCGGCGGTCAGCACCCGGGTCCGGGCGGAGTGGACCTTCCGCTCCGCCAAGACCTCCGAGACCGAGCCGACCGCACTGCCGCTGTCGGTGATCCGCTTCTCCCCCCACCTGTCCCTGGCCAGCACGGCGAAGGCGGGCAAGCGGTTCCAGGTGCCCTTCACCATCGAGGGCGCGGCGGCCGGCACACGGCCCGCCAAGCTCGCCTTCGAGGTCTCGTACGACGAGGGCACCACCTGGCAGACCGCCCAGACCGTGAAGGGCACCCACCTGTCCCTCCAGCACCCGACCACTCCCGGCTCGGTATCCCTGCGAGCAAAGCTGACGGACACCCAGGGCAACACCCTGGTCCAGACAATCGAGCGCGCCTACCTGACAACAAACTGACCGCACATCTCAAGTTCCCCGCGCCTGCAGTTGCCTTTAGGGGCGCGGGGAACTGCGCGACAAGCCCCCACCGGCCCGCACCCGCCAACCAACCGCAACGCCCCCTCGCCCGATTCCCCCCTACGCCGCACACTTGACCAACGACAACAGAACAAGCCGTAGCTGCCAGAGGGGGACACACCATGCGGGACAGCCACCGCGCGGAAGCCGAGCGGCTGTTGGTCCGGGCCGTCGAGGAAGAGGTACGACGATCCGGCGGACGTACCGACGGAACCGTCCTCCTCACGCGGGCACGCTCCGCACTGGACGCCATGGCGCAGTCGTCCGCCGAGGAGTACGCGGCGTACACCCGGGCCCTCGACGAGGCGAAGGCCGGACAGCTCACCTTCGGGCAGCGGTACGCCCGGGAGGGTGCCGGAACTCCCCTGCTGGTGGCGGCTGTCGCCGCCCTCGCGGCGGGCGTCGCCGACATGGCGCTCGGCACCGGCACGGGCACCGCCGTGGGCGCGGCGCTCACCGTGGGTGTGGTGGGCGCCGCCGCGACCGTCCTCAAGGTGACCGCCTCCCACCTCCCCGCCGCCCATCATCGCGCCGGCGCCGTGAGCCAGCCCGGCGGACCCGAGCAGCTACGGCTCACCTGGCTGACGGCGCTCGAGGTACGCGGCATCCGTCCGTTCCTCGACCAGCAGCGGGTGCTCAGCGCGTCCACCGGGCCGAAGAAGACGGGGCCGAGACTGCGCGGCACCGACAAGAGCGCGGCGGCCCGCAGCCGCAGCCTGCTGGAGCAGTCGTTCGCTCAACTCCCCGATCCCGACGAGCCGTTCGCGGGCCGGCGGGAGGAGCTGGCCCGTATCCGGCAGTGGGTGCACGCGGCCCGCGCCAGTACGGAGACCCGGCCGACGCTGGTCGTCCTGCACGGCGCGCCCGGCAGTGGGCGCAGCGCGCTCGCGATCCACGCGGCGCACGATCTGCGGGACCAGTTCCGGGGGGCGTGCGTGGTGGATCTGCGCGGCGACAGCCCGGAGGAGGAGCCGCTGCCCACCCGCGACGCGCTGCTGCATCTGCTGAACCGGCTCGGCGCCTCCCGCGAGCAGTTGCTCTTCCGTGAGCGTTCGTCACCGGACCAGCAGGTCAGAAGGCTGAGCGAGCTGTACAACCAGCACCTCACCAGTGTCCCGGTGACCATCGTCCTGGACGACGCCAAGGATCCCGAGCAGGTCCGTACGCTCGTCCCGGAGCGCTCCGACAGCCTGGTCATCGTCACCACCCGGGAGCCCCTCGCCCTCTCGTCCGACCTGCCGTTCTGGGTTCATCAGCTGCGCGTCGAGGCCTTGGACGCGGCGGGCGCGGAGGAACTGCTGAACGCGTCCGCGCAGACGGAGCCGGGATCGAGACCGGGGTCAGGGGCAGGGTCGGGGGCAGATCCGTACGACGCCCAATCCGACGACCGGATACGGGAGTTGTGCGGCGGGCTGCCGCTTGCGCTGCGTATCGCGGGTTCCTCGCTCGGTCCGCGCAGCCGGCGCCGGCTGGCCACGGACCTGGGTGCGTACGGTCCCGTTGAGCCGGTCGAGCGGGTGCTGTGGCTGCGCTACACCGACCTGTCGGACCCGGCCAGACGGCTGCTGCGCAGGCTGGCGCTGGCCGGACGGGCCTCGCTCGGCGCGGCGGCGGCCGCGGCTCTGCTGGCCACGGACCGGACGGAGGCGACCCGCCAGCTGGACGCGCTCGCCCGCGCGGGCCTCGTCGACCACGTCCGGGGCAGCCGTTACCGCCTGCACGACCTGGTCCGGGCGTTCGCTCAGGCCCGTCTCCTCGACGAGGAGGAACCGGCGGAGCGCACGGCCGCGCAGGAGCGGCTGATCGTGAGCTACGGCGAGCTGGCCGACTCGGTGCTGCGTCTGGTCGACGGCAACATGTCGACCCGCTCGGACCGTTTCAGCCCGCACGGCTTCACCTCCCTCGACGAGGCGCTGCGCTGGCTGGACGACGAGTCGAGCTTCATCACGGCGACGCTGCGGCACGCGGAGGGCGTCAACCAGGCGGCCGTGCTCAATCTGCTGGGCGCCCTGTGCGACTACTGCCTGCTGCGCGGCGACCTCTACCGGCTCGGCGAGATCAGTGAGCTCGCGGAGTCGGTGGACCAGGGTCTGCTGGTCCGGTCGGTGCAGTGGCGTACGGGTATCGCGGCCCGTCAGCTGGGCGAGCTGGACAAGGCCCGTACGACGCTCACCTCGGTCGTCGAGCTGTACATGGAGGCCAACCACGACGCGGGCGCCGCCCGGGCGCTGTGCTCGCTCGGCATCACGCTGCACCACCAGGGCAACCTGGTCGAGGCGGCGGCGAAGCTCCAGGAGGCGCTGGACCTCCAGCAGGCCCCCGAACTGGCGACCGACCGCGCCTGGACGATGCACGCCCTCGCCGCCGTCGAGCGCGACCGCTCCCGGCTCGCCGAGGCGTGGGACCTGCTGCAGCGTTCGCTGGTCCTGCACCGCGAGGGAGAGTCGATCCACGGCGAGGCGTGGGCCCACTTCCAGCTCGGGCAGCTGGGCCTCAGGATGGGCGACGTAGCGCGCGCCGAGTCCGAACTGCGCACGGCCCTCGACCTGTACGGCCGTACGCGCGACGCCCGTGGCGAGGCCTGGGCGCTGACGCAGCTGGCCCGGGCCCGGCTGGTCGCCGGGGACGCGTCGGCGGCGGTGGACGGGCTGCGCCGGGCGGCGGCGGTCCACCGGGACAACGAGGACGCGCGCGGCGAGGCCTGGTCGGTCTACTACCTGGGCCAGTCCCTGGAGGAGACGGGCAACCTGGATCTCGCGGTCCGCGAGCTGGAACGTTCCCGCACGATGTTCTCCCGTATCCGGGACGTCTACGGTCTGGCCTGTGCCCGGCATCACTCGGCCCGCGTCACCCGCGACCAGCGGGCCGTGCAGACCGGCTCGCTGCGCAACTCCGGCTTCGCCCGCCAGCTGCTGGTCGACGCCCGCGCCGACTTCCAGCGCATCGGGGTGGCCCACGGCGAGGCCTGGACGTGCCTGGAGCTGGCGGTGGTCGACGCGGGCAACTCACGCGCCCAGCAGGCCCTCGCCCTGTGCGACGAGGCGATCGGCCTGTTCACCTCGTACGGCGACCGGCGCGGCGAGGACTGGGCACGCTTCCTGCGTTGCACCCTCCTGCCGTACGCGGCCCCCGGTGGCGTCGACATCGGCACGGCCGTGGCCCAGGAGGAGCTGTCCCAGCTCTCCCGCGGCCGCCACCCCTCCCGCGACGAGAAGCTCGACGAGTACGTCGACGCCTATCGGCTCCTGCTGGAGCGCGGAGTGGCGCTGGAGTCGGGCTGGCAGGCGTGGCGGCTGGGCATGGTCCCGAACCGGCACGCCCGGGAGGTCATGGGAGTGCCGGTGGCGGCGGCCGGCCGCCGGTAGGTCACTGGATCGGTGGAGGTGCGCTCACCGGGTGCCGGGCACCCGGTGCGGCCTCACTGCTTGCGGGCGGAGCCCGTGGCTGCGCTCGGCGCCTCCTCGGAGTCCGAGGTCTCCTTGAACTGGATCCTGCCCATCTGCTTGTTCATGGACTTCATCAGCCCCCACACCGCGAGAGCCATCACCGCGAACACGATGAAGCCGAGGACACCGGGGGTCACCTTGTCCTCGTCGACCTCCGCCGCGAAGGAGACGAGGTGCGTCATTGCCAGGCTTGCGCTTGCGCTCATGTCAGGCATTGTCGCGGATGCCCGCGAAGAGGTCGTCCTCGGGGAGGGAAGTGTCCACGAGCGACTTCGCCAGCTCGTACTCCTCCGTCGGCCAGACCTCCCGCTGAAGGTCCAGCGGCACCCGGAACCAGCCCCCGTCGGGGTCGATCTGCGTGGCGTGCGCGAGCAGCGCCTTGTCGCGGATCTCGAAGAAGTCGGCGCACGGGACGTGCGTGGTCAGGGTGCGCTCGGTGCGCTCGAACTCCGACCACCGCTTCAGCCAGTCCCCGTACGGCGACTCCATGCCGCGCTCGAGCAGCGCGTTGTGCAGTGCCTCGGTCCGGGGCCGGTTGAAGCCCTGGTTGTAGTACAGCTTCTGCGGCTGGTACGCCGGGCCGAACTCCGACTCCGGGTAGGTCTCGGTGTCCGCCGCGCCGTCGAAGGCGACCATCGAGATCTTGTGGGTCATGATGTGGTCGGGGTGCGGGTAGCCGCCGTTCTCGTCGTAGGTGGTGATCACCTGCGGACGGAACGCGCGGATCTGCTTCACCAGCTCCCCGGCCGCCTTGTCCACGTCCTCCAGGGCGAAGCAGCCCTCGGGCAGCGGGGGCAGCGGGTCGCCCTCGGGGAGGCCGGAGTCGACGAAGCCGAGCCACTCCTGCTTGATGCCGAGGATCTCGCGGGCCTCGTCCATCTCCTTCTTGCGTACCTCGTGGATGTGCTCCTCGATGTACTTGTCGCCCTGCAGTTTCGGGTTGAGGATGGAGCCGCGCTCCCCGCCCGTGCAGGTCACGACGAGCACGTCCACCCCCTCGGACACGTACTTCGCCATGGTGGCCGCACCCTTGCTCGACTCGTCGTCGGGGTGCGCGTGCACGGCCATCAGTCGCAGCTGGTCAGTCAAGACTCAATCCTCGTAGGTCGGCGCCCGGTGTGCGCGGGTGCGATGAGCGGCTTCTATAGTGACCGAACCGAGCGGCCAATAATTCCGGGGCCCGTCTTTCCAGGGCCCTCGCGGAGAGGACGATCATGAGTACGGCGACCACGCGCCCGCCCGAGGGACGGTACGGCCGCTCCACGGACGAGCGCGCCGACCGCAAACTCAAGATCGCCGCCGCCGTTCTTGGCGCGGTGGTGCTAGTCGTGCTCGGCTGGTTCGGCTACCACTACGTCGTCGGCAACAAGATCAGCGCCGAGATCATCACCTTCGAGACGTACGAGAACTCGGTCAAGGTCCATCTGGAGGTCCGCAAGGACTCCGGGACGAACGGCTACTGCACGGTCCGTTCCCAGGCCGAGAACGGCGCCGAGGTCGGCCGCGCCGACTTCCGCTTCGACGGCGACGCCACCCGTATCGACCGGCTCGTCACCCTGCGTACGACGTCCCGGGGCACCACGGCCGAGCTGCTCGGCTGTCACACCGACTGAGGCCGCCGGCAACCGACAGCGTCACTCTCATCACACAATCGCTGACCTGCGTTGACGTAATTCTGATGGCTTATGTCCTCCCCCTGCCGCCGCTGAATTGTTAGGCTCGTGGTTTCGCCCATCCGTGGAGGAACATTCTTCTAGGTAGGGCGATGCTTTGTATCCCAGTACCTACGAGGAGCACCTGTGACCCAGACCAGCGAGAACGTCACCTGGCTGACCCAGGAGGCGTACAACAAGCTCAAGGACGAGCTTGAGCACCTTACTGGTCCTGCGCGCACGGAGATCGCCGCCAAGATCGCCGCCGCGCGCGAGGAGGGCGACCTGCGCGAGAACGGCGGGTACCACGCCGCCAAGGAGGAGCAGGGCAAGCAGGAGCTCCGTGTGCGCCAGCTGACCCAGCTCCTGGAGAACGCGAAGGTCGGCGAGGCTCCGGCGGCGAACGGCGCGGTCGCGCCCGGCATGGTCGTGACCATCGCCTTCGACGGCGACGAGGACGACACGCTGACCTTCCTGCTCGCCTCGCGCGAGTACGCCAGCGCCGACATCGAGACCTACTCGCCGCAGTCCCCGCTGGGCCGAGGAGTGAGCGACAAGAAGGTCGGCGCGGACGCCCAGTACGAGCTGCCGAACGGCAAGCTGGCCACCGTGAAGATCCTGAAGGCCGTGCCCTACCAGGCCTGACCTCTGGATCCCGCCCGACCTGTCGGTCCGGCTCTTTGCCCTCGCGAGCCCCCGGCGCCCTCCTGGTGCCGGGGGCATCGTTGTGTCAGTTCTCCACGCGGCGGTACTTGCGGACCGCGAGCGTCCGGAACACGACGATGATCACGACGGACCAGATCAGCGACGCCCACACCGGATGCTGCATGGGCCAGGCGTCGGGCGCCTCGAACCCCGGGGGAAGGTTGCCGAACAGCTCCCGCGCGGCCTGGACGGTGGCGCTGAAGGGGTTCCACTCGGCTATGTGCCGCAGGAAGGTCGGCATCTGGTTCGCGTCCACGAACGCGTTCGAGATGAACGTCAGCGGAAACAGCCAGATCAGCCCGCCCGAGGTCGCCGCTTCGGGGGTGCGCACGGACAGGCCGATGAGGGCGCCGATCCAGGAGAACGCGTACCCGAGCAGAAGGAGCAGGGCGAAGCCGGCGAGCACCTTGCCGAGGTTCTCGTGCGTACGCCAGCCGATGATCAGGGCGACGACGGCCAGGACGACGAGGGTGAGCGCCGTCTGCACCAGGTCGGCGACCGTGCGGCCGGTCAGTACCGCGCCCCGGGCCATGGGCAGCGACCGGAATCTGTCGATGAGGCCCTTGTGCATGTCGTCGGCGATGCCCGCGCCCGCACCGGCGGTTGCGAAGGTGACGGTCTGCGCGAAGATGCCGGCCATCAGGAATTCGCGGTACGCCTGCGTGGAGTTGGACGAGCCGACCTGGATCGAGCCGCCGAACACATAGGTGAACAGCACCACGAACATGATGGGCTGGAACAGCCCGAAAATGATCATCTCGGGGATGCGGCCCATCCGGATCAGGTTCCGGCGGGCGATGATCATCGAATCGCTCACGGCGCTCACTTGGCCGTCTCCTTTTCGTTCTTCTCGCCGGTCACTTCACCGTTCTCCTCGTCCTTCACCTCGGCCACATGGCCGGTCAGGGAGAGGAAGACGTCGTCGAGGGTCGGGCGGCGCAGGCCGATGTCGTCGATTTCGATGCCCCGGGTGTCCAGTTCGCGGATGACCTCGGCGAGGAGCTTCGCGCCGCCGCTGACGGGGACGGTGAGCTTGCGCATGTGGTCCTCGACGGTGACTTCGCCCTGGCCCTTGCCGAAGGCGCTGAGCACCTCGGATGCGGTCGCTATGTGCTCGCGCTCGTGCACGACGACCTCGACGCGCTCGCCGCCGGTGCGGGCCTTGAGCTGGTCCGAGGTGCCTCGGGCGATGACACGGCCGTGGTCGACCACCGCGATGTCGTGCGCGAGATGGTCGGCCTCCTCCAGATACTGCGTGGTCAGCAGCAGTGTCGTCCCTCCGGAGACCAACTGCTTGATGACCTCCCACAGTTGCTGGCGGTTGCGTGGGTCGAGGCCGGTCGTCGGCTCGTCCATGAACATCACCGGCGGTGAGACGACGAGGGCCGCCGCGAGGTCGAGCCGGCGGCGCATGCCTCCGCTGTAGGTCTTCGTGGGTCGGTCGGCGGCGTCCTCCAGGTGGAACTGCTCCAGCAGTTCGGCCGCGCGGGTCTTCGCCGCCTTCGCCTTCATCTGGTACAGCTGCCCGACCATCTGAAGGTTCTCGCGGCCGGTCAGATACTCGTCCACCGCGGCGAACTGGCCGGAGAGGCCGATGGAGCGGCGGACGGCGTCGGGGTGTTTCAGGACGTCGATGCCCGCGACGACCGCCGAGCCGCTGTCGGGCCGCAGCAGGGTCGTCAGACAGCGGACGGTGGTGGTCTTGCCCGCTCCGTTCGGCCCGAGCAGGCCGAGGACCGTGCCCTCCGGGACGTCGAGATCGACGCCGTCCAGAGCTTTTACGTCGCCGAAGGTCTTCACCAGACCTTCGGCGTAGATGGCGCCTGGCATATCAGTTCTCCACGTCGTTGGGGACTACGACTGCCGCGACAAGCCTGGATTTATCTCCGTTGCCCTGCCCGGCGGGCAAGAGGAGGATGGGCGAGCACCCGAGCGGGCGGGGTGCAGCGGCGTGACACACACCATAACGCGATATATCGCGTCTCTCAATGCATTTTTCGCAGCGCCACTCGTCCGAGTGAGACCTCCGAGCGAGTTGGGCGAGCCGGCGGTCACGGACTCACTCGATGACGGTGTAGCCGGCCTCGCGCAGCGCCAGGCCGACCTCGGCGCAGTGCGCCGGTCCCTTCGTTTCAAGGTGCAGTTCGACCTCCGCCTCCGTGAGCCCGAGCCGTGGATCGGTCCGGACATGGCTCACGTCGAGGACATTAACGTCGACCACTGACAACACCCCGAGAAGCGTCGCGAGGGCGCCCGGGCGGTCCGTCAGCCGCAGCCGAACGGCCAGGTAGCGGCCCTGTGCGGCCATGCCGTGGCGCAGGATGCGCTCCAGCAGCACCGGGTCGACGTTGCCGCCGGACAGCACCGCGACGACCGGCCCCTCGAAGGCTCGCGGCTCGCTCAGCAGCGCGGCGACCGGGCTCGCCCCCGCCGGTTCCACGACGAGCTTGGCGCGCTCCAGGCAGAGCAGCAGCGCGGCCGACAGCTCGTCCTCGCTGACCGTGCGGACCTCGTCCACCAGATCGCCGATGATCCCGAACGGCACGTCGCCTGGCCGCCCGACCTTGATCCCGTCGGCCATCGTGGCCGGGTTGGCGACCGACACGGGCCGCCCGGCCGCCAGCGAGGGCGGATACGCGGCGGCGCCGGCCGCCTGCACGCCCACGATCCGTACGTCGGGCCGCACCGACTTCACGGCGACCGCGATCCCGGCGGCCAGGCCGCCACCGCCGATCCCTACGAGGATCGTGCGCACCTCGGGGCACTGTTCCAGGATCTCCAGGCCCACCGTGCCCTGCCCGGCGATGATGTCGGCGTGGTCGAAGGGATGGATGAACACCGCGCCCGTCCGCTCGGCGTGTTCCTGGGCGGCGGCCAGCGTCTCGTCGACGACCTGACCATGCAGCCTCACCTCGGCGCCGTACTCGCGCGTGGCGCTGATCTTCGGCAGCGGGGCGCCCTGCGGCATGAACACCGTGGCCCGTACGCCGAGCAGCGACGACGCCAGCGCGACCCCCTGCGCGTGGTTGCCGGCACTGGCCGCGACGACCCCGGCGGCCCGTTCCTCGGGCAGCAGCCCGGCGATCCGGACGTACGCGCCGCGCAGCTTGAAGGAACCGGTCCGCTGGAGGTTCTCGCACTTGAGGTGCACCGGCGCCCCCACCAGCTGGGACAGATGCCGGCTGCCCTCCATGGCCGTCATCCGCGCCACGCCCGTAAGCATCTTCTGGGCACCGCGCACATCGTCGAGAGTGACGGGCCGCAGGGAGTGCAAGGAGTCAGCCGTGCTGTAGCTCATGTCCCAAGTCTCGCAGTTCACAGGCGCGGCCTCGCGGTGTGACCAAGCTCCGAGACCGGTTTTCCCAGCGCCGGTACGGCCCGCCTTCCGGCCGCGTACCCTGTCCCCCAACCCAGCACCCCCTTTCATGAAGCGAGCCCCCGGCCATGCCCACAACACCTGAAATGTCGATGGACATGACGACCGTCGGTGACACCGGTCTCCTCGACACGTTGCAGCACGAGGTCGCGGTCTTCGCGCGCCGTGCCGAACAGACCCGGCTCGGGGGAGTCGGGCAGGTGCGCAACTCGATGGACCGCGCGGCGTATCTGCTGCTCAACCGCCTCGACAAGGAAGGCCCCATGGGCGTCAAGGCGCTCGCCGCGAGCATGGGCATCGACTCGTCGACGGTCACCCGGCAGGTGGCTCCGCTCGTCGACACAGGGCTCGTCAAGCGCACCTCGCACCCCGAGGACGGCCGCGCGGTGGTCCTGCAGCTGTCCCCGCGCGGGCTGTCGCGGCTCGAGGAAGTCCGTTCGTCCAGGCGCCAGTTGATGGCCGAGCTGACGCAGGAGTGGGCCCCGGAGGAGCGCGAGGTGTTCTGCACGCTCCTCACGCGCTTCAACACCGCGCTCTCCGCCCGCCAGGCGGCCCAGGGCATCCCGGTGGGGGAAGCGGAGTCCGCCTCCTGACGCCGGCGGCGAAACCGTCGCGTACGCGCGCGTGCCCGCTGCCGGGCGGACTGCTGTTCCCTGGCTCTTGACCGGCGGCTCCATCTGGCCTCAGATGAGACCGGGTCCTTTGTGACCGCGTCCTTGTCGTACGACGGGAGGCACGGTGCGAGAACGGCAGCCGTCCCGAGGTGCCGGCCCGGCCCGGGACTTCGAGGCGTTCGTCGCGGGCGCGGCGGGCCGACTGCTGCACACGGCCACGCTGCTCACGGCGGAGGCGCCGCACGACAACCCGCGCGCGCGGCGTCTGCTCACCCATGCCTTCACTCACACGTACGCGTGCTGGGACCGGATGCGTGGCGAGGACCCGTACGCCCGGGCCCGCCAGTACCTCGCCGTCCGCTTCGCACGCGAGGCCTGGCACCAGTACGGCGGCCTCGGCAGGGCCCGCCCGCATCCCGGCAGCGCCCTGGCGGTGCTCACCCCCCAGCAGCGGCTGATCCTGGTCCTGCGGCTTTACGAGGGGGTCGGCGAGGAGCAGACGGCGGCGCTGCTGGGCCTGCCCACGGAGCGCGTGCACGCGATCTGCGACCGGGCGACGGCGACGCTGCTGCACCCGCCGCGCGACAAGGCTCCGGCCGTGGCCGGGCGGAAGGTGGTGCCGTCATGAGCCGGCGCGACCGGGAGTCCGCCGCGCGGCAGGCCATGGAGGGCACGCCCCCTCCGGTCCCGCCGGACCTGTACGCGGAGGTCGTACGGCGTGGCAGCCGCATGCTGCGGCGCAGGCGGGCGGTGCGGCGGCTGATGTGGGTGCTGCTGTTCTTCGCGGTGGTCGTCTTCTCGGTGTGGGCGGCCACGGTCCAGCCCTGGGTGGAGCCGCCCTCGCAGGTGACTCCACCCGTGACGGGCTGGTGAGACCCCTCTAGCCGAGGGCCTGCTGGAGGTCCTCCAGGAGGTCGTCGACGTTCTCGATGCCCACGGAGAGGCGTACGAGGTCGCCCGGCACTTCCAGGGCCGACCCGGCGACGGACGCGTGCGTCATGCGCCCCGGGTGCTCGATCAGGGACTCCACGCCGCCGAGGGACTCGCCGAGCGTGAACACCTTGGCGCGGTTGCAGACCTCGACGGCCGCTTCCTCGCCGCCCTGGACCTGGAACGAGATCATGCCGCCGAACGCCCGCATCTGCTTGGCGGCGACCTCGTGACCGGGGTGCTCCGGGAGCCCCGGGTAGAGGACGCGCGTCACGCGCGCGTGCCGGGTGAGCATGTCGGCGATCCTGGTGGCGTTCTCGCTGTGCCGGTCCATCCGTACGGAGAGCGTCTTGGCGCCGCGCAGCACCAGCCAGGAGTCGAAGGGCCCGGCGACCGCGCCCATCGCGTTCTGGTGGTACGCCAGTTCCTCGCCGAGTTCCTGGTCGGCGGTGACCAGCGCGCCGCCGACGACGTCGGAGTGGCCGCCCATGTACTTGGTCAGGGAGTGCACGACGACGTCCGCGCCGAGGGCCAGCGGCTGCTGGAGGTAGGGCGTGGCGAAGGTGTTGTCGACGACGAGCCGGGCGCCGGCCTCGCGGGCGATCTGGGCGACGGCGGCGATGTCGGTGATGCCGAGGAGCGGGTTGGAGGGGGTCTCCACCCACACGACCTTGGTCTTCGGGGTGAGGGCCGCGCGTACGGCGGCGGGGTCGCTGGTGTCGGCGACCGACCACTCCACGCCCCACCGGGCGACGACCTTCGCGAAGAGGCGGAACGTGCCGCCGTAGGCGTCGTTGGGGATGACCACGTGGTCACCGGGGCTGAGCAGCGTACGCAACAGGCAGTCCTCGGCCGCCAGTCCGGACGCGAACGCGAGACCGCGGCGACCGCCCTCGAGGGCCGCGAGGTTCTCCTCGAGGGCGGTACGGGTCGGATTGGCGCTGCGGCTGTACTCGTAACCGCCGCGCAGCCCGCCGACGCCGTCCTGCTTGTAGGTCGAGACCTGGTAGATCGGCGGGACGACCGCGCCGGTGAGAGGATCCGCGGTGTTGCCCGCGTGGATCGCGAGTGTCTCGAAGTGCTGACTGATGTGCCTGTCGCTCATGTGGACCGAGGGTAGTGCGCTCGCGCGATTGATGCCGTCCACCGCTTGCGGGGTGCGGGGCCTGCGCGGGTTCCGGAACCTTTCCGGTGGACCGGTTGGCCAATTGTCAGAGGTGTCTGGTTCGCTTGAGGTATGGAGATTCTCTGGGTCCTGATGGCACTGGTCATGCTCGGCTTCGTGGTGCTGCCGTTCATGCGGCGCAGGAGTGCCGGTATTCAGCAGGTCGCCCCCGGTGACCCGGACGCCGCGGACCCGGCGAACTACGGCTTCGTCCGGCAGGAGGCGCTGGACATCCGCATGCCCGGCCCCGACCAGGACCTGCTGGACGTCCTCGACGTCGTACAGCGCACCCAGGACTACAGAGCGGCGGCCCAGCTGCTCGCCGGCACCGAGAAGGACGGCGAGCGGCGCTGGCAGCGCGTGCAGGCCTTCGCGGGCGCCGCGTCGCTGGAGCTGCAGCAGCGCCCCGGCGGAGTGAGCGAGTCGCCGGGCGGGCAGTGGCTGCGGGTGTGGCGGACCGAGGCGCCCAAGGACGCGGGCGGCGCGGCGGTGCACGCGGAGTTCCTGGTCCAGCAGGCGTGGCGGACGTCGACGCCGGGCACGGACGAGTTCCGGATCATCATGGAGGAGGCGAAGGCGGCGTGCGGCGACGCGGCGCTCCTCTCCCCCGGTGACCCCGTCCCGTACATCGTCGAGCTGTCGGTCGCGCGTGGACTGGCGTACTCACAAACGGAGTTCGAGCAGCTCTGGCTGAAGATCCTCGACCGCGCCCCGGAACACATGGGGGCGCATCTCGCGGCCCTGCACTACTGGTGCGAGAAGTGGCACGGCTCACGCGCGCTGGCGATGTCGTTCGCGGAAGCGGCGGCGGCCAGAGCCCCGCAGGGCTCGCTGCTGGCGGCGATGCCCCTGTTCGCGGTCTTCGAGCATCTCCCCGAGGTGAACCTGGTCAGCGGCTTCTACCAGAGCGAAGTGGTGACGAAGTCGATCCACGGCGCGCTGTTCGCGGTCCACGCGGCCCGGCCCGACGACCCGATGCTCGCTCACGTACGCCATCTGCTGATCTTCTTCCTGGTGCGCTCCGAGCGCTGGGCGGAGGCCATGAACCAGTTGGTGCACGTCGACGGCCATGTGGGCGCCCTCCCGTGGACCCTCACCGCCGATCCTGCGGCGGAGTTCGCGGTGTACCGGGCGCTGGCGGTGGCGGGGTACGAGGCGAACGGCGGGAGCCCGGCGTCGCTCCTGCGCTAGGCGGGGCGGGAGGGCGGGTCGCGCGGCCGGACATCGAGCCCCCGGATGCGTGATCAGCGGCTGGCATGATCATGCCTTGCTTGGTCCCCGGCCCGTACGCGATACTCCGCTTTCCCCCACCCGCCGGTCCTGACCCCCACCGCTCGGCCGCGCTCCCCTTCCTACCGTCCCCGTTCCCGTGGAGGGATCCCGGCCCGATGGGCTCGACCCTGCGCGCGCTGCGCGCTCTCGTACTGCTCGCCGGCTTCTATCTGCTCGGCGTGCTCCTGCTGGCGGTGCTCGCCGGCGCCGACTACCTGCTCTTCGCACACGCCCCGGCCGCTGCGGCGGCCAAGTTGGCCCTCGTCTCCGTAGTGCCGGCGATTCCCCTGGTCCGCGGCCTGTTCATGCTGCGCACGCCCAAGGGCGAGGAGCCCGCGGGCCTGCCCGTGACCGAGGCGCAGGAGCCGGAACTCTGGCGTACCGTACGGGAGTTGGCCGAACGGGTCGGCACCCGCGCCCCGTCCCGCATCGTCCTCACCGGTGATGTCAACGCCGCCGTCGGCGAGGACGCGCGTCTGCTCGGCCTCCTCCCCGGCCCGCGCCGGCTCTACCTCGGCGTACCCCTCATGCAGGGCCTGACCGAGGCCCAGTTGCGCGCGGTCATCGCCCATGAACTCGGTCACTACGCCGGCTCCGACACCCGCCTGGCCGCCCTCACCCTGCGCGGACGCGTCCAACTCCAGCGCACCATCGCGAACTTCGAGGAGCGCGCGGGCATCACCTACCGCGTACTGGCCCGGGTCTACACCGCGTACGCCGAGTTGTACCTCCGCACCACGCTCGCCGACTCCCGCCGCCAGGAGTACGCCGCCGACGCCTCTGCCGCCCGGATCGCCGGACGCGACGCCACCGCGTCGGCGCTGCGCGAAATCCCGGTCCTGGACGGCGCGTTCGGGTTCTATGTGCGCAGCTACGCCACCCTCGGCACCGACGCCGCGCTACTGCCGCCGCGCGGTGAGGTGTTCGGCGGCTTCGGCCGGATGCTGAGCGCCCGCCAGCTCGAACTGGCGGGACTGCGCAGCGAGTTGCCCACGGAGCCGACTTCGCCGTACGACTCCCACCCGCCCGTCGCCGACCGCGTACGCCGCGTCGAGCTGCTCCCCGCCGACGACCGCGCGGACGAGGCCCACGGCGCGGCCATCGCCCTCCTGACCGACGCCGAGGGCACCTTCGCGGCGCTGGAGGACGCCGTTCTGACGGACGAGGTACGGCAGTTGCGGCGCACCGCCGACTGGCAGGAACTCCTCGACGGCGCGATGGCGGCCAATCTCGCCGCGCTCAACACCCCGCTGCACCGCGCCATGGTCCTGTACACCAGGAGCCGGCCGACCCTGCCGGCCCTCCTCACCCTCATCGACGACGGCCAACTGTGGCAGCTGGCCCGCCGGTTGCCGTTGTCGGACGAGGCGGCCGCGGCGAACGGTCGCGCGTTCCGCGAGTTCGCCCGCCCGACGCTGCACAACTCGCTGCACAGCATGGTGATGGCGGAGTTCAGCGCGCGGTCGCGGATGAGCTGGGTGTTCTCCTGGGAGCAGCCCGCGAAGGCCCGCCTGCTGCCGGAGCCCGGCAGCGCACCGGACGACAGTCCCCCGAGCCTCGACGCGGCGATCGGCGCCGCCGTCGACAGGGCGCTCGCCGACGCCCCGGACACCGCCCCGCTGCGCGCCCTGCTGCCCCCGACTCCCCGCTCGCCCCGAGAAACGGACGCTCCCCGATGACCGTACTGCTGTGGATCCTCGGCATCCTGGCCGTGCCCACCCTGATCGCCGTGCTGTGGCTGGGCGGGGTGTTCGTCAAGGAGTTCGTCGCCCAGACGAGGGGAACCGGCGACACCGAGGACGCCGACGCCGGCGCCGAGGCGGCCGAACAGCTCGGTCTCCTCCCAGCCGAGCGGCAGAACACCTTGTACGCGGGCCCGCTTCCGCCCGGCTGGGAGGCGGCCTTCGCCGCCGTGCGCGGCGGTGACTGGAGGGCCGGCGCCCGGCTGCTGGACGGCATCGGGCGGGACTGGGACCGCCGGTCCATGGCGGTGGCACAGCTCGCCGAGCTCGCGGCGGACGAGGACGAGTGGCTGATCGCCTGGGAGGCCGCCGGTCCCGACGACCCGGACGCGGCCGTGGTCCGGGCGAGCAGCACGGTCATGCTCGCGGGCAAGCTCAGAGGCGCCCAGCGGGCCAGGCACACGACGCAGGAGCAGTTCGACGGCTTCCACCGGATGCTGCGGCGCTCCCGTGAGGAGATAGCCCGGGCGGCGGTACTGAACCCGGACGACCCCACTCCGTACATCTCGGAGATCGCGGTGGCGACCGGGCTCGGGTACGCCCACTCCGAGATGGACAGGCTGTGGGCGGAGATCACCGCCCGCGCCCCGCACCACTACGAGGCCCACTGGCGGGCGCTGCAGTACTGGTGCAAGAAGTGGTGCGGCTCGGAGCGGCTCGCGATGGAGTTCGCCGAGCGGGCGGCGTCGTCCGCCCCGCTGGGCAGCCTGCTGACGGTCCTCCCGCTGATCGTCCACTACGAGCACGACGACTCGGACGACAGCGCCACCGACCGCACCCCCGAGATGATCGCCCGCGTGAACGCGGGCCTCGCCGACGCCGCCGCGGCCGACCAGACCCACCCGCGCCTGCCGGAACTGCGCCACCTTCTGGCGTACTACCTGTCCCTCCAGAACCGCGACGAGGCAGCCGTCGAACAGTTCAGACTGGTCGACGGCTACGTGAACGCCCTGCCGTGGCGCTACCACGGCAACGGGATGACGGCACGCTACTGCCGCATCCGGAACCTGTCGGCGCAGGCGGTCGTGTCGGCGGGGAACGACGGGCCCTGAGCGCTGCGCGGGCGGGGGAGCGGGGGAACCCTTCGGTCAGCCCTCCGTGCGGGCGGGCAGTCGCCATCCCGGGCGCGGGAAGTGGCAGGTGTAGCCGTTCGGGTAACGCTGCAGATAGTCCTGGTGCTCCGGCTCGGCCTCCCAGAAGGGGCCGACCGGCTCCACCTCGGTGACGACCTTGCCCGGCCACAGCCCGGAGGCGTCCACATCCGCGATCGTGTCCTCGGCGATCCGCTTCTGCTCGTCGTCGACGTAGTAGATCGCGGAACGGTAGCTGAGGCCGATGTCGTTGCCCTGGCGGTTCTTGGTGCTCGGGTCGTGGATCTGGAAGAAGAACTCCAGGATCGCGCGGTAGTCGGTGCTCGCGGGGTCGAACAGGATCTCGATGGCCTCCGCGTGCGTGCCGTGGTTCCGGTACGTCGCGTTCGGCACGTCCCCGCCGGTGTAACCGACCCGGGTCGCCGTCACGCCCGGCTGCCGGCGGATCAGCTCCTCCATTCCCCAGAAGCATCCACCCGCCAGCACCGCCCTCTGCGTCTGCGCAGTCATCGAGGCTCCTCCACTTTCCATCAGCTCGGTCTCACGGGCCGCCCGGCACGCACATCACCGGCGGCCCAGGCCCACCCCCCTCAACGCTCGAGGGTTCCCGGCGATTCCGGGCACCGGGTCCGGCGAGCGGGGCTATCCCAGCACGCCGGCGCGCCTGTCGAGCGAGGGGACGCGCGGGACGGCGGAGTTCGGGTCGAAGCCCGCGAAAACCAGGCCGATGACAAAACCCGCCACCTCCTCCAGCTGACGGACGCGATCCAGCGCCCCCAGAGTCGCCGGGACCCCGCCGACGTCCCGGACCAGTTCACCGACGATGTGCAGAGCAGCCGGGTCGTCGCCGCACATCGCCACCGTCACACCGGGCCGGCCGTCGTCGGGCGGGCTCGTCCACTGGTCGGCGGCGAAGAGATGGAACGCCTTCACGACGCGGGCCCCTGGGGCGAGTCCCGCGATCCGCTCGGCGATCGACTCCCCGGGTCCGGTGAGCAACGTACCGACACCGTGTGTCACGGCGTTCGTGGGATCGATGAGAGGCATTCCGTCGAGGAGGCCGTCCGCCGCCCCCGCGAGATTCAGCATGTCCTCGACACCGTCCCAGGCCACGGCCAGCAGCACGGCGTCGCGCCCGGCGACCACCTCACGCGGTGGGACGGCGACCACCCCGTGCCCCAGCCGCTCGGCAAGCGCCTCAGCCTTCACCCGCGAACGCCCGCCGATCACCACCTCGTGCCCTGCCCGTACCCAGCCCTCGCCCAGGGCCGCCGCCAGTGTCCCTGTCCCCAGAATCCCGATGCGCATGGTCGCTGCCTCTCAAGCCGTGACGGGTCGAAGAAGAACGACGGTATGCAAGGCGATACGCACCGATCGGTGCGCGACCGACCAAGGATGATGGGCGACGAGATGACTGACCTCGATGACGACGCCCACTGCCTCGATTTCGTGGCCGACTGCCGGCTGCGCGCGGCCACGGATCTC
Organism: Streptomyces sp. NPDC047042; assembly: GCF_040644035.1. Taxonomy (NCBI): domain Bacteria; kingdom Bacillati; phylum Actinomycetota; class Actinomycetes; order Kitasatosporales; family Streptomycetaceae; genus Streptomyces; species Streptomyces sp. NPDC047042. The sequence continues at coordinate 156,417 of NZ_JBEYVP010000021.1, forward strand.
TTCGCCCACACCTGGGATCCCGTCGTACTGGCGGCTCTTCGCACGGGCCCGCGCCGACGCCGTGAGCTGCGCACCGCGATCGGCGGTATCAGCGACAAGGTGCTCACCGACTCCCTGCGCCGCCTGCTCATCGCGGGACTGCTCGACCGCCACGCACACGCCGAGGCACCGCCGCGCGTCGAGTACGCCCTGACCGGCTTGGGCCAGAGCCTGGTGGAGGGCCCGATGGCGGTACTGGGCCGCTGGGCGCTGGAGCATGCCGACGAGCTTCTCGATGCCCAGGAGAGCGGTGACTCAGGAGGGCTGTGACCTGTGACCCATCTGTCACCCCACGAAATGGGCCCCGATGCCCGACGGCACCGGGGCCCATCACGAAGGAAGTTGACGAGCGATGGCTACTCGTCGACTACTTGGCAGGCTTGTAGAACGCATACGTGGCGGCGTACGGAACGCTCACCTGGTCGGTGCCCGTGCAAGCGGTCGCAGGGGCCACGCCGCCCCGTGTGTTGAGGCGCTGGATGTAGGAGACGTCGGCGAACGTGCCGGTGCCGCGTGTGGTGGTGGACTTCAGGAGGAGTTCGGGGATCGTGCCTGTCTTGGGGGAGTTGGCGACGGCGGCGGCGTTGACCGCGCTGCCGTCCACCGTCGACACCCAGACCGGGCCGCGGGAGTGGAGGGCGAGGGTACGGCGGGAGTGGTCGTTCTTGGCCCAGAGGGTGGCGGCGGGCTCCAGCAGCTTCCAGGCGCCGTCGGTGCAGGTGTAGGTCTGGACGCCTTCGGCGGAGAAAACGCCGGTCAGTCTGTTGCCGTCGGGGACCTTCAGCGCGGCGGGGGCGTCGACCGTGTGGCGGGCGGGCTGCGAGGCGGCGGCCTGGCCGACCGTCGCGCTCAGCAGCGTGCCGGCCGTGACGGCGGCGAGAGCTGTGGTGGTGAGGATGAGCCGCTTGGCGAGTTTCATCGTGCTGGTCTCCAAGACGTTTTCCGAAACGCTTCGATTCTTCGGGCACGCTAACCGCTCCAGGGCCGTGGACCCCGTGCTGTGCCGTGAAGAACGACAACGAGAAAGTGAACAAGTCGTGGGCTTCTCAAGGGAGTTGAGCGCGACGACCGCGGGGTCCTGGACCGACTGTGGCTGCCCGGCGGAGATCGTCACGTCCCACGAGCAGCGAGTATCCCCGTACGGCCCTCGGCTCGACGAGGGCCTGCGGGGCACGCGGACGGGCACGCCACCGCGTACTCGGGGCGTGCGACGTACCGTCCGGGCAGGCCCCTACTCCACCACGATGCCGAAGTCCCGCACGAGTTCCTCCAGGCCTCCCCGGTACCCCTTGCCGCCGAGGACGAAGTCCCAGTCCCCGTTGGACCTTCGGCGGAAGGAGCCGAGCACCAGGGCGGTCTCGCCGGGGCGCCCGTCGGACACCTCGAGGCGCCCGAGTTCGGCCATCCCCGGGTCGAGGAGCCGGATGCACGCGTCGGTGAAGCCGGACAGGTCGGCGTCCGGATTCACCTCCGGGTCGATGGCGGCCACGAGCACGAACCGGTCGGCGGACGCGGGTAGCCCGTCGAAGGCCACGCAGATCGCGGCCTTGTCCGGCGCGGCGGCGGGAAGGGCTCGTACGGCGCCGTCGGGTGTCTGGTGGTTGTTGAAGAAGACGAAGTGATCGTCGCTGAGCACCTGGTTGCCGGAGCAGACGAGAGCGCACACGTCCAGGGCGACGCTGCCGGTCCAGGACATGCCCAGGATGTTGTAGTCGGCGGGCAGCTGCGGGCCGGATCCGGCGGCGGCCGGTGGTGCCGCCGGGGCGGGGCGGCCGGCGCCGTCACCCAGTCGTCCGCGCAGCCCGTGCCGGTGCAGCAGGTCGACGAGTTCCGCCCCCGCGATCAGCTCCAGGGGCTTGCCGTTGGCGAAGGTGTGCGAGCCGGGGCCGAAGCCCGAAGTCGTCACGAGGACGCCCTTGTTGGCGCCGGCGTCCTGAACCGTGCCGTACAGGTCGCGTACCGCCGTGGGTGGCACCGTGTTGCGGTAGCGCTTCACCTGGACGACGATCTTGCCGCCGCGAATGGGCGTCGGATCGTGCGCGTCGACATCCACGCCGCCGTCGTTCGAACGCTGGGTGGTGACCGCCTGCATCCCCATGGCCCGGAAGAGTTCGGCGACCAGATCCTCGAACTCGACCGGGTCCATGGCGAACAGGTCCGGTTCCCCGTCGCCGCCGTGCGCGACGACGCGGTTCCCGACGTCCTGGGGCCGGCGGCTCGGCCGTACGGGGGTGAGCTGGTCCGGCCGTACCGAGAGCTGCCCTCGCAGTCCGTCGGTCAGGCAACTGACCGCGTCCACCTGGGCCAGGTGCAGTTCACGGAACGACGACGCCGAAACCATCGCCGTCGCGAGGAAGATGTGGCCGCGCTGCCCCGTCGTCGGGTCGTGTTCGTCGACGAACCCGTTCAGGGAGACGGATTCGAGCGCGCCCTGCTCATCGGCGGCGAACAGCTCATGCAGGACGAGCAGCACGCACTGCGCGACGACCTCGCGGTACAGGGCACGGCGCTGGCCCGCAGGGCGCGGGGCCTCCTTGTCCTGGTCGAGGGACGACACGTACCGCACGGACTTCGCTTCCGGGACCACCGAGAAACCGGGCAACTGCCAGTCCAGGACCAGATGTCGGGCCGCCGCGTCGTAGGCCGCCGATATCTGGCGGGGGAAGTCCTCCGGCCAGGTGCCCGACGCGTAGAGCGCGGCGGAGAAGTACTCGACCACCGCGTCGGGGTCCTTGCGCCGGACCCCGTCGGTCACCTGGCGAATCCCCGCGTTGTGCCGACGGATCTCCGCCAGCTGAGCGCTGGCCCACTGGTCGTACTCCCGCTGTGACGCGGCCAGTTGACGCAGGCGCTCGGCTTCCGCCGCCTGCGCCGCCTGCCAGTCCCGTTCGAAACGGGCCCGCGCTTCGGCCTGGGCCTGCGCGCGACGGCTCGCCGTCCAGCCGCCCTGCGCCTGGTACTGGTCCGCGCTCGGCATCGGCACGGAGTGGGCCAACAACCCGGCGGAGAAGGGCTGGACCACCTCGGGCCTCATGAGCGCCGAGGCGCTGAAGGCGGGCGCCCGGCAACCGGCGGCGAGGAGACCCTGCAAGGACGCGACCTGTACGTCCAATTCCTCCGTACGACGCTGCGCCTCGGCCTGGCGGTACTCGCGGTGACTCTGGGCTGCTCGCCTCTGGTAGGCCCGCGCCTGCTGTTCTTCCTGCCGCTGCCGTCTGGCCGCGGCTTCCGACTGGCGCTGCTGCTGCCGTTGCATCTCAGCCCAGATGCCGACGGAACCAGTAGAACGACGACTCATGTGCTGCGGGCCCTCCCCAGGACGTTGGCAGCCGAAAGACACTTGATCGTCCCCACAACCAAGTGTGACGAGACGACTCTATCCAGCAATCCCCCTCCCGCATATCCACTCGTCCACCCGCTCGTCGACAGCCGCCCGCTCCCCCATACCCGCAGGTCAACCTGACTGACGAGTAACCACTTCCGCCCCGGGCGGAATCAGGCGCAGCGACGGCGAACGCGGGCAGGCTCCCGACGTACGACCCCCACCCGACCCCCACCCGTGAGACGCCGGCCCGGGCGCCGAAGCCACGACCGACCCGGTCGGACAAGGCCGTCGGCCCCGGAGCCGACCACGACGTACCGGAGGAACCGATGGCGCCGACGGCGGCATACGACGAGATCGCGGACTGGTACGAGACGGAGTTCCTCGCCAGAGCCGCCGGAGCCGGCGACCCGCTGAACCTGGGTGGCCTGCTGCGCGACCTGCTCGGTGAAGGCCGTGGCACCTGCCTGGAGATCGGCTGCGGTACGGGCGTCCACGCGGCGCTGGTTCGCGAACTGGGCTGGACGCCGGTGGGCGTCGACCTCTCCGCGCGAATGCTGGAGCACGCCCGTGGCCGGTTGCCGGTCGCCCGGGCCGACGCCGAGCGGCTGCCCCTGCGGGACGGGTCCGTACCCGCGGTGATCGCGATGATGGTCCACACGGACATGCCCGGGTATCCGGCGGTGCTGCGTGAGGCCGCGCGGGTCCTGCGGCCAGGTGGCACGTTCGTGCACATCGGCGTCCATCCCTGTTTCTGCGGCGGATTCGCCGACTTCAGCGACCCGGAGGCGGCGGTCATCCGCCCCGGCTACCTCGACAGCGGGTACTGGACGAAGGACTCCTGGACGACCGACGGCGTGCGCGCCAAGGTCGGCGCGATGCACCGCCCGCTTCCCGAGCTGCTGCACGCGTTCCTCGACGCCGGTCTGCAGCTCACCCGGTTCGCCGAAGGCAGCGCACCGACCCCGATCGTCCTGGCCGTCAAGGCCACCAAGCCCGCGTGACGGGAGCAGGTGGGTACATATAGGCATACATGGGCACAGACGGGTACGCGGGAATGATCGGCCGGCGGACGAGGTTGCCGGAGGCATGGCTGTCATCCACCACACCACCATGACCCCCACCAAGCTGGAGCTGCTCACAGCCTGGCTGCCCACCCGCCCCTGGTACGTCGGGGCGGCCGGCGAGCCGGAGTTGGCCAAGGCCGGGGGTTTTCGGCTCGATGACCCGGAAGGTGAGGTGGGCATCGAGGTGATGGTGGTGACGGACACGTCCGGTGAGCGGCCGGTCTCCTATCTCGTGCCCCTCAGCTACCGGAGCGCGCCGCTCGACGGAGCCGAACAGGCCGTCGTCGGTACGTCCGAGCACGGGGTGCTCGGCAAGCGCTGGATCCACGACGGGACCCATGACCCTGTCGTCGTAGGGCAGTTGCTCGCGCTCGCCCAAGGTCGCGCGGAGGCGCAGGCACAGAGCGTGAGCGACGCTCCCGACCCGTCTGTCACCGGTCGTTTCACGGGGGCCGGCGTCTCCACCGAGGTCGCGTCCCTCGCCGTCACCGATGGCGTGGACGGCACCGACGTCGTGGTGGAGACCGTGGCGGACGAGGATCCGGCGAGTGAGCTGACCCTTCGGGTGACGGTGACGCGTGTCCTCCCGTCGCCGCAGCGGCAGACCCCGCCCGTCGACCCGACATCGCCCCGGGGAGAGATCACCGCCGGCTGGCAGCTGCCGGACGGCAGTGAACATCGCGCCCCGTTCGTGCTCATCGGCGACGCCGAGCACTGAGTCGCCCGCACCCGGCATGCGGGGGCCCGAAAACCGACAGCGGACGCAAATCCTCCGTCCTACGATCGCTCACATGCTGCTTCGAAGAACGTTACGGATGATCATCGTCATCGCTGTGGCCCTCGCAGCGGCGGTGCAGGGCGGTGCCGCGAACGCGGGGCCCGCCGAGGGCGACCAACCACCGCCGCAAGAACGGCAGTTGCTCTACTTCAATCACGCCTTCGGGGTGTTCGACCGGGAGACCGCCGACGCCATCGAGGACTCCGCCTATCTGCGGGAGTTCGCCAACTTCCAGGTCCGCACCACGACCGGGTCCGGCGGCGAGAGCTGGACCGGTCGTTATCTGTACGGCCGCGAGACCTACTTCGAACTGTTCGGCGTCGGTGACGTCCCCGGCCAGGACGGCCTCCTGGGCTCCGCCGGAACGGGACTGTCGACCGAGCACGCCGGTGACCAGGCCGCCGTCATCGAACGGTTGCGGACGGAAGGGGTCACCGACCCGGTCCTGTTCGCGCAGACGCGGGACTTCGGCGACGGCGTCCCGGTGCCGTGGTTCGACGCGGTCCTCACCACCCTCGAGTACGACGCGTACGACGCCTGGTCGATGGAGTACCGGCCCGAGTACTTCGCCGACCCGCGCGGCAACACCGAACCTGCCGCCTTCCCCGGTGACGTCGGCCGGGAACGCTACCTGTCCGACCTCTACCGCGACCACCTGATGCGCGACGTCACCTCGGTCCGCTTCGCGGTCACCGCCCGCGACCTCGCCGCCACGGTGCCGCTGCTGCGGGCCGGCGGCTTCAGCGTCCGGTCGGTGGCGAACGGCGGCATCGTCGCACGGGGCGGCGGCACCACGATCCGCTACGACGTCGTCTCGCGTGAAGCCGGCGAACACACGGGCCTGCGGCGCATCGAGATGTCCCTCAACCGGCCGGTGCCGTACCACCACGAGGAGCGAATCGGCCACTCGACCCTGGCCGTCGGCCCGGGCGCCCACGCGGTGTGGACGTTCGACGACACGGGCGACGACACCGGCGCCGGGACGGGGACCGGGACCGGGACCGGGACCGGGACCGGGACCGGGTGAACGACGAGGGCCCCGGCGTTCATCGCCCGCCAGGGCCCTCACCTCACGCCTCGACACCTCACACGCGTGTCGCTCTCACCCGGGAGGGTCAGATCGTCGCCGTGTCGATCACAAAGCGGTAGCGGACGTCGCTCGCCACGACCCGGTCGTACGCCTCGTTGATCTCCGAGGCGCTGATCAGCTCGATCTCGGAGCCCAGGCCGTGCTCGGCGCAGAAGTCCAGCATCTCCTGGGTCTCCTGGATGCCGCCGATGCCCGACCCGGCGAGGGTCTTGCGGCCCGCGATCACCGAGAAGAGGTTCAGCGCGACCGGCTCCTCGGGGGCGCCCACGTTCACGAACGCGCCGTCCGTCTTGAGGAGGGACAGGTACGCGTCCAGGTTCAGCGGGGCGGACACCGTCGACAGGATGAGGTCGAAGGTGCCGCGCAGCTCCTTGAAGGTGGCCTGGTCGCTGGTCGCGTAGTAGTGGGAGGCGCCCAGCTTCAGGCCGTCCTCCTTCTTGCTCAGGGTCTGCGAGAGGACCGTGACCTCGGCGCCGAGCGCGGCCGCGATCTTGACGCCCATGTGGCCGAGGCCGCCCATGCCGAGGATCGCGACCTTCTTGCCGGGGCCGGCGTTCCAGTGCTTCAGCGGGGAGTACGTGGTGATGCCGGCGCAGAGCAGCGGCGCGGCCACGTCGAGGGCCAGGCCGTCGGGGATGCGGACGGTGAACGCCTCTGCCACGACGATCTTCTGGGAGTAGCCGCCGTACGTCGGCTCACCGTTCTTGTCGAGGGCGTTGTACGTGCCGACGTTGCCCTTGAGGCAGTACTGCTCGAGGCCCGCCTCACAGTTCTCGCACTCGCGGCACGAGTCGACCATGCAGCCGACGCCGACGTGGTCGCCGACCGCGAACTTGGTCACCCCGGGGCCGACGGCCTCGACGACACCGGCGATCTCGTGGCCGGGGACCATCGGGAACATGGCCTCGCCCCAGCCCTCACGGGCCTGGTGGATGTCCGAGTGGCAGATGCCGGCGAACTTGATGTCGATCAGGACGTCGAACTCGCCGACCTCGCGACGTTCGATGGTGGTGCGCTCGAGGGGAGCCTTGGCGGAGGGTGCGGCGTATGCGGCGACGGTGGTGGTCATGCCGGAAGTTCTCCTTGGGGGATTCGCGCCCGGCCGCCTTCTGACCGGGTGCGAAGACCAGTCTGCCGGACGCTTCCGTCTTCACCCAGTCCCCGCTTGTGCGTACGCCCGCTGGTCCTACCACTGGCGGGGTCAGGCTCGTATGCGTACGACCAGGAATACTGGACCGTATGGACGAACATCCCGAATCAGCCGAGACGGCCGAGACAGCCGGATCGGCGTATCCGGCGGACGCCTCCCGCCGCGGGCGGAACCCCGGGGGTGCCCTGGACCGGCGTGCCGAGCTCAGCGAGTTCCTGCGCACCCGCCGGGCCCGGCTCAAGCCGGAGGACGTGGGACTGCCCGACCACGGCCGGCACCGCCGGGTACCGGGGCTGCGCCGCGAGGAGCTGGCCCAGCTGGCCGGGGTGTCCGTCGCCTACTACACGCGGCTCGAACAGGGCAACGGGCAGAACGTCTCCGCGGAGATCCTCGACGCCATCGCCCGCGCCCTGCGGCTGACGGGCGCCGAGCACGCCCATCTCACCCACCTCGCGAAGCCGAAGCAGCACAAGAAGAAGCCGTCGACGCGGACGCAGGTGGTACGCGGGGCGCTGCGGCAGCTGCTCGACACGCTGGACGGCGTACCGGCGTACATCGGCGGGCGGCGTACGGACATCCTGGCGTGGAACGCGATGGCCGCGTCCCTCTTCGGGGACTGGGCCGACCTGCCGCCGCAGGACCGGAACTGGGCGCGGCTGGTGTTCCTGCGGCCGGAGTACCGCGACCTGTTCCTGGACTGGGAGCAGAAGGCGATCGACATCGTCTGCGTGCTGCGCATGGACGCCGGCTGCTATCCGGAGGACCCGAAGCTGGCCGCGCTGGTGGGTGAGCTGTCGGTGAAGAGCGAGGATTTCCGCCGGCTGTGGGCGACCCACGACGTCAAGGAGAAGAGCTACGGGGTGAAACGGTTCCGGCACCCCCTGGTGGGCGAACTGACCCTGAACTACGAGTCGCTCAGATTCCCGGACGACAGCGACCAGTCCCTGATCATCTACAACGCGGAGCCGGGCTCCCCGTCGGCGGAGGCACTGCACTTGCTGGCCAGCTGGGGCCGGGACGCGACGAGGGCCGGTACCGGTACCTGACCTGGGAGAGACGCGGACGGCCCGCCGGGGGTGTCCCCCGACGGGCCGTCCGTCCATACGCCTGCGGCGACCTACGATCTACTTGCCGTAGTACGCGTTGTAGATCGAGATCGTCGACTTGTTGCCCTTCCTGTCGGTGATCTTCGCGTGGTACGAGATCGCCTCGCCCTTCTTCGGGTTCACGACGGTGATCTTCCCGTTCCGCACCGTCAGTTTCTTCCAGGTCTGGCCGTAGTCGTACGACGCGTACACCGTCAGCCTCTTCAGGTTGCGGCCGCGGGCCGCGCCCTCGACGACTACCGGGAACGTGACCCTCTTGCCCGCCGCGACCTTGTTGTCCAGGCCGACGGCCGCGTTGAAGCGGACCGTGGAGGCCGGGAGTTGGGCCAGGTCCGCCGTCTTCTTCGAGCGGAACGTCCAGCTCGCGTCGATCCGCGTGGACGCCTGGGCGACCTTGACGCTGCGTTTGACCGACGTCGTCAGCTTGTACGCGGCGTCGCCCGCCGGGACCCTGAACGGCTTCTCGGCGAAGAGCGGGTCGTCGGTCGTGGCGACCTTCCTGCCGTTGCGGTAGAGCGTCGTCGTCACCGCGGTGAAGTCGGACGAGCCGGGGTTGCCGGCCCCGTCGGCGAACAGTGGCACCAGTCCGTAGAGGTAGTCGCCCTCACGGAAGAGGCCGTACTCGGGCAGCAGTCGCGGGCCGAACACCGCGGTGTTGAAGGTGCGCGTGTACGTGCCGCCCCCGTTCAGTTTCTGCAGGTCGTTGACCGTGTAGTAGGCCTCGGGGTTCGGGAAGCCCTGGGCGTTCCTGCCCTTGAACTGGGTGAAGTCGAAGAGCCACTCAACCTTCTCACCCGTGCTCAGGTACGTCGTACGGGTGGCCGGCAGTGCCTGCTCGACGGGGGTGCCGAAGGCGAAGTTCTCGGGCAGGAAGGCGGTCGCGCCGAGCACACCCGTCCTGCCGGGCGATCCGGCACCGAGGCGGTGCCTCACCGTGGCGAGCTCGCTCGCCTTGAAGTGGCGGACCTTGTTCCCCTGGATCTTCTTGACCCTGGCGGTGGTGATCACGTCGTACTCCGCGCCCGCACCCTTGCTGAACTGGCCGAACCAGGTCTGCGAGAGACCGGTGACCTCGGGTCCGATGTGGGCCATCCGCAGGTTGGCGAAGGAGTCCACGAAGTCCACGCGGACGGCGAGGCCGGGGACGTCGTACACGTAGTCGATCATCACGTTCCGCGGCTTGGCGCCGGCGTCCGGCACCGTGATGTCGGCGGCCTTGGCGGTGCGCGCGTCGATCGTCACCGAGGTGTTCCCGGTGACCGTCAGCTTCGGCTGGACCAGCCAGTCGAGGCCCCCGCCGCCCAGGTCGGGCCTGGTGAAGTCCTTCGCGATCCACGCGTCCAGCAGGTAGGTGCCCCTGGGCAGACGCATGGTCGTGGTGCCGCTGGTGTTCGTCGGGACCTGGTAACCGCGGTCGGTGGCCAGCCCGCTGTAGCCGGCGAGGGTCGTGTAGTAGTCGCCCGTCGGCTGCCCGGCCTTGTCGATGTGCTTGACCGTGACGTCGTACGACTCGATCTCCCGGTTGACCGCCGCCGCCGTACGGACGCTCTGCGCACCGGCCGTCGCCGTCACGTACGAGGAGTACGCGCCGTCGAGGGTGCCGCCCAGCCTGGTGTTGACGGTGTAGCCGACCGAGGCCCTGCCGCCCGCCGGGACCCTCACGGTCGTCGCGGACAGCTTGAAGAAGCCGGCCGGAGCGGCCTGGCCCTTCGGGTTGGTCGCGGTCGCCGTCAGCTTCAGCGTGACGTCGGTGGTGCCGAGGTTGCGGTAGGTCAGCTGTTTGGTGACCGGGGTGTCGTCGGTGTGCGGCCACGCCTGCGTGCCGAAGCTCACCGACGCCGGGTCGGCGATCACGGTCTGCTTGATGGCCCGGTCGATCTGGATCCGGCCCGCACCCTGCTGGAACGGCGTGTACTTGCCGCCCTTCGCCGATCCGGTGAGCGCGCCCTTGATCTCGGCGTACGTCCACTTCGGGTGCTGCTGCTTGAGGATCGCCGCCGCGCCCGCCACATGCGGTGTCGCCATCGACGTACCGGAGATGGTGAGGTACCCGGCCGGCTTCTCGCCGACCTCCTGCTCGATGATGCTGCCCTTGGCGGAGGCGGCCGTGATGTCCACGCCGGGTGCGGTCACGTCCGGTTTGACGGCGCCGTCGCCGACCCGCGGTCCGGTGCTGGAGAAGTCGGCCAGCAGGTCCTTGTCGTCGACCGCGCCGACGGTGAGGGCCGCGTCGGCGCTGCCCGGTGAACTGATCGTCTCGGGACCGGAGTTGCCCGCCGCGATGGCGAAGAGGATGCCCTTCTCTGCGGAGAGTTTGTTGACCGTCGCCTCCAGCGGGTCCACCTCGGGGGTGTCCTGGCCGCCGAGGCTCAGGTTGACGATCTGGGCGCCCTGCTCGGCCGCCCACTCCATGCCGGCGAGGATGCCCGAGTCGTCACCTGCGCCGGTGTCGTCCAGGACCTTGCCGCTGATGATCCTGGCGCCGGGTGCGACGCCCTTGTACTTGCCGCCCGACTTGGCTCCGGTGCCCGCGGCGATGGACGCGACGTGCGTACCGTGGCCGACCTTGTCGGCGGTCGTGGCGGCCGTGGAGAAGTTCTTGGCGGCGATCACCTGGTTCCTGAGGTCCGGGTGGGTGGCGTCGACACCCGTGTCCAGGACGGCGATCTTGACGCCCTTGCCGTCGTAGCCGGCGGCCCACGCCTTCGGCGCGCCGATCTGCGGTACGGACTTGTCGAGGCTCGCCCGGCGGGTGCCGTCGAGCCAGATGTGCGCGATCCCGGCGGCGGCCCTGCCGCCGTTGGTCACCGCGTCCCAGAGTTCGGGAGTGGCGTTCCGCGAGGTCTGCACGGCGTCCGCGTTCAGGGACTTCAGCGTCCGGCGCAGGGTGCCCGCGTCGCGGACGTCGGCCTTGGTGGCGGTCGCCGCCCCCTGGTAGCCGACGATGACCTTCAGCCCCTTCTGCTGGGACCTTCGGGTCGTCTCCTTGTTCAACTCGGTGATGTCGAACAGCCGTTGGTCGAGCTTCCCGCCGGAGAGCAGTCGGGTCGCGTCGGCCGGGACGACGAGGGTGTGCCCGCCGGCCTTGCGGATCTGCACGGGTATCTTCTCGCGGCCGGCCGCCCGCTCCAGGCCGACGACGCGGCCCTTGGCGTCGACGGCGACCCGGTCACCGGTGATCAGTGTGATGCGATGCGTCGTCGGCCGGAGCTTCTGGGCGGCGCCGGTCAGTCGCTGCGGCGCCGCCTTCGCGTCGGCCCTCACGTCGGTCTTCGCGTTGGCCCTCACGTCGGCCTTCGCGGACGCCGGGCCGGTCATGCCCGCCGCGAGGGCAACTGCGGCCGCCGTGGCCACGGTTGCCGCGCATACCCTCTTCACTTGTTCGCGCAAGTCTCCCCCTGGAGCGCTGGCTGTGGTGCCGGGCAATTCCCCGTCGCCCGGCTGGGGGAGATGCGTACGCATGCGCGTACACCCCCCGACGGTGAAGTATGCCGAGGGGTGATCAGCCACTCAATAGACGGAACGATGACAATTCGCCCGTTACGGGGCAGCGTGTTCTCGCTACGCGCCCGTTTTTCGCCTTACGCGCCCGAGTTTCGCTTCACGCGCCCGCGTTCTCCTTCACGGTGATCTTCCCTTTGCGAATGGTGGCCACCCGAGGGGCCTTCTTCGCGATCGCGGAATCGTGCGTGACCATGATGAAAGTGAGCCCTAGCTCCTTCCACATGGTTTCGAGTACGTCCATGATCTCGTCGCGCATCGACTCGTCGAGGTTACCGGTGGGCTCGTCGGCGAGCAGCACCTTGGGCTGCTTGACCAGGGCACGGGCGATGGCGACGCGCTGCTGCTGGCCGCCCGACATCTCCCCGGGGAGGTGCCCGAGGCGCTCTCCGAGACCGACCGATTTCAGCGCCTCGGCGGCCCGTTCGCGCCGGTCCTTGGCCTTCACGCCGAGCGGTACGAGAGCGGTCTCGACGTTTTCCTGGGCCGAGAGGGTCGGAATGAGATTGAAGCTCTGGAAGACAAAGCCGATGTTCTCGCTGCGGACTTTGGTGAGGCGGCTCTCGGAGAGTTTGGCGAGATCCGTTCCGTCGAGGTCGATGGTGCCCTCAGTGGGGCGGTCGAGGCCGCCGAGCATTTGCAGGAGGGTGGATTTTCCGCCGCCGGTGGGGCCCTGGATGACCAGGCGGTCGCCGTCGGGGATGGTGAGGTTGATGCCGGCGAGGGCGTCGACTGTTTCCTTGCCTCGGGTGTAGCGCTTGGTGACGTCTGTCAGTTCGTACATGTGGGTGCTCCTGCGGTGGTGGTTGTCGGCTGCGGGCCCGGTGGGGGCTGGTCGCGCAGTTCCCCGCGCCCCTAAAAGCGGGCCCCGTGGGGGCTGGTCGCGCAGTTCCCCGCGCCCCTAGAAGCGGGCCCCGTGGGGGCTGGTCGCGCAGTTCCCCGCGCCCCTAGAAGCGGGGCCGGTGGGGGCTGGTCGCGCTCCGCGGCGGAGCCGCATATGAATGCAGCCCCGCGCGCCTGAAAAGCGATCAGCGAACCCCGCCGTTCACTCGACTCGCCTCAGCGCGTCCGCCGGGCGGAGCCTCGACGCTCGCCAGCCGCCGAAGGCGCCGGCTATCAGGCCGCCGGTGACTGCCAGGCCTACCGCGAGGGCGATGGTGGAGAGGGCTACGGGCGCGGTGAGCGCGACCGTGAGGGCCTTGGACGCGGCCTGCCGGCCGAAGCCGCCGCCGCCACCGCCGAAGCCCCCGCCGCCGCCGGGGCCGGTGTTGCCGCCCGAACGGCCCAGCTCCGCCTGGAGATCGGGGCTGATCGCGGTGACGACGTACGCGCCCGCCAAGCCCAGCGCGATACCGAGGGCGCCGCCCACCAGCCCGTTGACGACGGCCTCGCCGACGACCTGGCGGGTGACCCGGCCCGACTTCCAGCCCAGCGCCTTCAGCGTGCCGAACTCGCGCACCCGGCGGGACACGGCCGAGGAGGTGAGCAGGCCCGCGACCAGGAAGGCGGCGACGAGCACCGCGATCGACAGCCACTTGCCGACGCTGGAGGCCAGGTCGGAGGCGGTGGACAGGGACCCGGAGACGGTGTCCGCGAGGTCGGCGGAGGTCGTGACGGTCGTACCCGAGATGTTCTTCTGGATGGTCGACTTGACGGCGCTGATCTGCTGGGAGTCGGTCGCCTTGACGTAGATCGTGGTGACCTTGTCCTTGGAGTCGCTGAGGGTCTGGGCCTGCTTCAGCGGGATGTAGAGGTTGGCCGCCGCGTCGCCGCTGTCGGGGGTCGCGATGCCGATGGCCTTGTACGTGACGTTCTTGATGGTGACCGTGCTGCCGACCTTGAGCTTCTTCTCCTTGGCGTAGGAGGCGTCGACGACCACCACCTTGGCATCGGTCTCGGCGGTCGTGAAGGTACGGCCGCTGGTGATCTTCGAGGAGGTCAGCGGGCCGAGTTCCGGCTTGCTGACGTCGGTGCCGTACACCGAGTAGTTGTTGACGTCGAAGTCGGCGCCGCCACCCTCAACTCGCCCCTGCGGGGCGCCCGTTTCGCCGCCCCGGCGGTATCCGCCGCCCTCGTTGCCGCCGCTGCCCTGCTCCTGGCGGAACTCGCCCTGCCTGAACTGGCCGCTGATCTTGATGACTTGGAGGCTCAGCCCGCCGACGGCGTCCGAAACGCCCTTCTGCGTATCGACCTTGGCGACCGTGGACGCGGCCAGGGTCTCGAAGCCCTGGACGAACACCCGGTCGCTGCTCTGCTCGGCTGACGAGTCGTCACCGTCGGGCCGCGCGTTGAACTGGAAGCGCCGGCGCTGGGTGTCACCGGTGCCGGTCTGCGCCGGGGCGGCCTTGGTGACGGTCATGTCGGTACCGAGCCCGTACAGCGACTCAAGGACCTTGTCCTGCGCCTTCGACATGCCCGCGGACACCGAGGTGACCACGATGACCAGGGCGATGCCCAGCGCGAGCCCGGAGGCGACGACGAGTGCCGCTTTTCTGCGGCGGCGCAGTTCGCGCCTCAGGTAGGTGAAGAACATGGCCGCAAGCTAGGTACACCGCGTGATGACGCGATAAGCCCCGCATAAGAGCTGCATGAGAAGAGCGGGAAACACCGATGCCGCCGTCCGGACCCGGGGGTCGGACAGCGGCATCGGCGAAGGGCAACAGGGGCGGGATGCGACGGAGAGCGCGCGGGGCGCTCCGCGTCAGACCTTCGAACCGGCCTTCCAGTCCGCCCAGCTCATGTTCCAGCCGTTGAGCCCGTTGGCCGGGTCGACGGTCCTGTCACCGGTGTTCCGGACGTCGACGACGTCACCGATGATCGAGTTGTTGAAGAACCAGGCACCCTCGGAGTTCGGGTCGTTGGCGCCCTTGGTGTCGTTCAGACCGACACAGCCGTGGCTGGTGTTGACGTTGCCGAAGACGGAGTCGGCACCCCAGTAGTTGCCGTGCACGAACGTGCCGGAGGTGGTCAGGCGCATGGCGTGCGGGACGTCGGGGATGTCGTACTCGCCCTTGCCGTCGTCGTCCGTGAAGCCGACCGTGGCGCCGTTCATCCGGGTCTCCTTGAACTTCTCGGAGATCACCATCCGGCCCTGGTAGGTCTTGTTCTCGGGCGAACCGGCCGAGATCGGGATGGTCTTGATGACCTTGCCGTCCTGCGTGACCTTCATCGTCTTCGTCTTGGCGTCGACGATGGAGACCTGGTTGCGGCCGATCTTGAAGGTGACCGTCTTCTGCTGCACGCCGAAGACACCGCTCGCGCCCTCCACGCCGTCGAGCGCCAGCTTCAGCGTGACGGTGGAGTTCTCCTGCCAGTAGTCGTCGGGCCGGCAGTCCATGCGGGTGTCGTTGAACCAGTGGCAGACGATCTCCTGGCCACCGGTCGAGGTGACCGTGATGGCCTTCTGCACGGCCGCCTTCTCGGTGATCGCCTTGTCGAAGTTGATCGACACGGGCATGCCCACCCCGACGGTCGAGCCGTCCTCGGGGGTGAAGTAGCCGACGAAGCTGTTCGCGGCGGAGACCGTGGTGAACGAGGCGTTCTCGTGGGCGGCGCGGCCCTTGGCGTCCGTCGCCTCCGCCGTCACCTTGTAGGTGGTGGCGCGCTCCAGCTGGGCGCTCGGCTTCCAGCTGGTCTTGTCCGCGGATATCTCACCGGCGACAGCGGTACCGTCCGCCGTCGTCATCTGTACGGACGTGAGAGTGCCCTTGGTCACCGCCACCTGGGCGGCGTTGTTGATGGAGGCGTTGTTCGAACCGTCCCCGGGCGTGATCTTGATCTTGGCCTCGGACGCCGCCTGGGCCGCCGCCTCGTCGGCCTTGGCCTGCGAGGTGTCGCTGCCGCCGTCGCTCTTGGAGGCGCCTTCGCTGTCGCCCCCGCTGCACGCAGAGAGCACCAGCACGCCACCGAGCAGGGCGGACGCGGCCATCAGACCCTTGCGCCGCCTACTGTCCGTCATCACACGCTTCTCCATCGTTGCCGAAATCGTTGCCGTCCCCGAACCGCCGGGTCCCGCGCGAGTCCCCCGTGAGGAACCTACGAAGACCCCATAACAAGCTTCAACGCTACGACCGGTTCGTCCCGTTCCACATTCGTCTGATGTGTGGGGCACACCACGTCGCCTGGGTCACAGGAGGCTGTCCGCCCTCCCGAGCTTCACCGGGTCGCGTGGTGCCCATGCCGGTCACTGCTTCTCCTGAGACGACGAAACCCCGGTCGGCGGTTGCCGTCCGGGGCCAGAATTTCTCCCCGGCCGTCTCAGCCGTCGAGCCGTCCCCCGATCACCTCGTCGCCTTCCACATCATCCTCGTCCAGATCCCAATCCGGCGAATCCGGGTCGTAGTCGATCTCCTCGCTGCTCCACGAGGCCTGTGCCAGTTCGGTCCCCGGCACCTCTCCGATCAGATCGAAGGGGTCCACGAGGTACGCGAGGGCCTCCGCGGTGTCCTCCGTCACAGCGTCCTCGGCGTGCACCCGCTCCTCGGCCGGCATCTCGCTGTCACCGGCGATCCGCTGCAGCGCGGCCTTCGTCAGGGCGTCCACGTCGTCGACCTCGACGACCAGTTCCACCCGAAGTCGTACAAAACGTGATGTCTCTGATGTGCTCATGGTCGGAGAGCGTACGGCTCATGGCTCCCGCAACTTTCCCACGACCCGCGCCTTTCATTAGCATCGGGGCCACGGCCAATTCGCCAGCGCCACAAGGGGATCGATATTCCGTGTCAGCCGCACGTCGATCGTTGTTGACCGCCACCGCCGCGGGCACCCTGCTGGGTGCCCTGTGGTTCGTCCCGTCCGCCAACGCGACGGCAGAGAAGTCGGTGGAGCGGCAGCACAGAGCGGACACCTCGATGTCCACGATGTCGGAGTACACGCGCCAGATTTCCGTGACGAACACGCACACAAGCCCCAGCGGGAGCGTGCGGACGAGTACGAGTACGGACACGAGCGGGAGCGGCACGACCACCGCCACGTCCGCGTACACGACGACCTCGGACACGGCCGCCGACGACGGCACCCGCCTCGCGGACACCGGCAGTTTCGACACCACTCCGTATGTCGCGGGCGGCACGTTCTGCCTCGCTCTGGGCGCCGGTTTCGTGGTGTATTCGCTGCGTCGGGAGCGTTTGGGCTTCTGACGGGACGCCGGAGGCCAAGCTTTTTGGAAAAACTTGACCTCCTGGCAGCCTCAGCGCAAGGGCCCGGTCACCGGCTCGACCGCCGAGAGCACCCGCCCGCTCCGCACGAACGCGTCCGCCGCGGCGAGGTCGGGCGCCAGGAACCGGTCCGGCCCGGGTCCCTCGACCCCTGCGGCCCGTACGGCGTCGATGACGGCCTGTGACGCGGGCGCGGGCGTCAGCCCCTCCCGCAGTTCGATGGCGCGCGTGGCCGCGTACAGCTCGACGGCGATGATCCGGGCGAGGTTGTCGACGGCCGTACGGAGCTTGCGCGCCGCCGACCAGCCCATCGAGACGTGGTCCTCCTGCATGGCGGAGGAGGGGATCGAGTCGGCCGAGG
This sequence comes from Streptomyces sp. NPDC047042, assembly GCF_040644035.1. Taxonomy (NCBI): domain Bacteria; kingdom Bacillati; phylum Actinomycetota; class Actinomycetes; order Kitasatosporales; family Streptomycetaceae; genus Streptomyces; species Streptomyces sp. NPDC047042. The sequence continues at coordinate 173,987 of NZ_JBEYVP010000021.1, forward strand.
CGGGTACGGCGAGCCGCTTCAACTCGCTGACCAGGGCCGCCTGCGTGTACTGGGCGATCATCAGCCCGCTGTCCACCCCGGCGTCGTCCGCGAGGAACGGCGGCAGCCCGTGCGAGCGGTTCTTGTCGAGGAGCCGGTCCGTGCGCCGCTCGGCGATCGACCCCAGGTCGGCGACGGCGATGGCGAGGAAGTCGAGGACGTACGCCACGGGAGCCCCGTGGAAGTTGCCGTTGGACTCGACGCGCCCGTCCGGGAGGACGACCGGGTTGTCCACGGCGGAGGCCAGCTCCCGCTCGGCGACGAGCCGCGCGTGCGCCATGGTGTCCCGCCCGGCACCGGCGACCTGCGGGGCGCAGCGCACGGAGTAGGCGTCCTGGACGCGCGGTGCGCCGTCCTGGTGGTGCCCGGTCAGCTCCGAACCCTCCAGCACGGCGAGCATGTTGGCCGCGCTGGCGCCCTGCCCCGGATGCGGCCGGATGGCGTGCAGTTCGGGCGCGAGGACCTTGTCGGTGCCGAGGAGCGCCTCCAGGGAGAGGGCGGCGGTGACGTCGGCGGACTTGTAGAGGGTGTCGAGGTCGGCGAGGGCCATGATCAGCATGCCGAGCATGCCGTCGGTGCCGTTGAGAAGGGCGAGGCCCTCCTTCTCGCGCAGTTCGACGGGCGCGATGCCGTGCTCGGCGAGAAGCTCCGCGGCCGGCCGTACGACACCGTCGACCCCCTCGGCGTCGCCCTCGCCCATGAGCGTGAGGGCGCAGTGGGAGAGGGGCGCGAGGTCGCCGGAGCAGCCGAGGGAGCCGTACTCGTGCACGACGGGGGTGATCCCGGCGTTGAGCAGGTCGGCCATGGTCTGCGCGACTTCGGGCCGCACCCCCGTGTGTCCCGAGCAGACGGTCTTGAGCCGCAGGAACATCAGCGCCCGTACGACCTCCCGCTCGACCCGCGGACCCATGCCGGCGGCGTGCGAGCGGACGATGTTGCGCTGGAGCTGGGCGCGCAGCTCGGGGCTGATGTGCCGGGTCGCCAGGGCGCCGAACCCGGTGCTGACGCCGTAGACGGGCGTGGGCTCGGCGGCCAGCGCGTCGATGATCCCGCGTGCCTTCGCGAGGGCGGCGACGGCCTCGCCGGACAGCTCGATCCGGGCCCCGCCGCGTGCCACGGCGAGCACGTCGGCCGCCGTCGTCCCGGACGTCCCCACCACCACAGTGTGCATATCCATATTCAGGAGCGTACGCAGTGAATTCGAAGATGTCACTACCGGGTGCCTGGTACACCCCTTACACCTTCACCTCACGGCCGACGCCCGCGGAAGCGCCGTCGCTCGACGACCCCGCCTTCCCCGGCGGGCCCGGAGTCGGCGAGCCGGACCACCGGATCGTCGGGGCCCTCGCGTCCCGCGACCACGGGCCGGTCCGCGTGCACCGCCTTCGCCCGGTACTGCGCGGCGTCGGCGAGCCGGAACAGCCGGCGGGCCGTCCGGACCGGCCCGATCGGGTCGGCCGTCGAGGCGATCCCGCAGGCGACCCCCTCGCCCAGCTCCAACTCGGCGGCGCGGCGGCACAGTTCGGTCGCCGCCAGCACCACGTCGTCGACCGGCGCGCCGACCACAAGGAGGCAGAACTCGTCACCCCCGAGGCGGGCCGCGAGCGCCCCGGGCAGCATGGCCCCGCACAGCGACAGCACCGACCCGAACCGTTCGAGGAGCCGGTCCCCGACCGCGTGCCCGAGGGTGTCGTTGACCCGCTTGAGCCCGTTCAGATCGCAGACGACCAGACAGACCACGGCGCCGTCCCGCCGGTGCCGTTCGATCGCCTCGTCGAGGTGGGCGTCCACGGCGCGACGGTTGGCGAGGCCGGTGAGCGCGTCGGTGAAGGCGAGCCGCCGGGCCTCCTCCAGCCGCTCGGTCTGGGCGATCCCGGCGGCGACGACGGCGGCCAGGACGGTGGCGAAGTCGGCGTCGGCCCGGCCGAAGACGGGGGCACCGGCGGGCCTGGCGACATACAGCTCGCCCCAGGCCCTGCCGTGCAGCACGACGGGGGCGACGACACAGCAGCCGCGCCCACGGCGGCGCAGGGCGGCGACACGCTGGTGGCAGTACCCGGCGCGCCCCGCCGACGGCCCGCGCGCGGGCCCCTCGGCGGTCTCGACCCAGGCGTTGGGCTCACCGCCGCCGACCCATCGCTCGTGCAGGAACTCGGTGATCTCCGGGAACTGGTGCACGGGATAGGCCTCCCCTTCCGGGAACTCCTCCTCGTCGGCACCCCGCTCCCCCACATTGACCAGAACCCTGAGCCGCCCCAGCTCCCGCTCCCAGACCGACAGCGCGGCGAAGTTGCCGGACAGCGCGTGGCAGGCCCCGAGAGCGGCGGCACGCCAGGACTCGCGGGGGCTGTGCGCGGCGGCCATGCCCTGCGCGAGCGTCACGACGGCGCGGAGCCGGCTTTCCTCACCCATTGATCCAGATTAGGAAGGTTTGGGAGGATTTGAGACATCGAGGGCTCGAAAGGGGCCGGACGCGATCAGCGCAGCCCCCTACTCCCCCGGCCAGGCCGGCGCCCGCTTCTCCGCGAAGGCCGCCACCCCCTCCGCGCGGTCGCCCGAGAAGGCGACGGTTCGCCATGCGGCGTCCTCCACCTCGAGGCCCGCCCGCAGGTCGAGCCCGAAGCCCGTGCGCAACGCCCGCTTGGCCGCCCGTAGCCCCACCGGGGAGTTCGCCGCGATCCGGGACGCCAGCGCCAGCGCCTCCTCCCGGGCGCGCCCCTCCTCCACCAGCACATCCACGAGCCCCAGGTCCCGTGCCTCAGCACCCTCCACCCGCCGTGCCGTGAAGATCAGCTCGGCGGCCCGGGCCGCGCCCACCCGCCTGGGCAGCAACTGCGTACCGCCGCCGCCCGGAATCACCCCCACGGAGACCTCCGGCAACCCCACGACCGCCGTGGGGTCCGCCACGATCAGATCGCAGGACAGCGCCAGCTCGAACCCGCCCCCCAGCGCGAACCCGTGCACCGCGGCGATCGTCGGCATCGGCAGCTCCAGCACACCCGTGTACGCACCCCGCGCCACCGGCCGCTGCCGGACCAGTTCGGCGTCGGACATCGAGTTCCGCTCCTTGAGGTCGGCCCCGACACAGAACGCCCGCTCATGAGTGGAGGTCAGCACCACCGCGCGTACGTCACGGTCGGCGGCCAGCACCGCACACGCACCGCCGATGGACCGGGCCATGGCGGAGGAGACCGCGTTCATGGCCTTCGGCCGATCGAGGACGAGCTCGGCGACATGATCGTGCCGCCGGACCACGACGAACTCCCCGAACCGCTCCTCGGCCCGTTCCTCGCCCATGACACCCTCCTGGTTAACGCAGGTTAACTACGACCGCCCGATCATCGCAGCACGCCCGCACGCAGGGGAAGGACAGGAAGAACAGACGGAGAGGGACCCCTCTCCTCATTCGGGTGACAACGCCCCGATCCCTCGAAATTCCTGCCCAAGAGCGCATAACGTGCGCTCCGCCACGGCGCACCCGGGGCGTGACGCAACGGGGAGGGATCGCGATGACGGACACAGCGACAAGACCGGTCGACACAGGCACACCGAGGCACGCCCCGTTCCCGCCGCAGGTCCAGCCGAGGGTCCCGCCGCAGGTCACCCCCCACTCACCACCGCCCATCCGGGCCTGGGCGCCACCCCCCGCACCCGAGACCCCGCCCATCACCCCCCTCGTCAACCGCCCCCGGGGCCGACACCGCAAGCCCCGCCCCCGCAAGGTGCTGCTCGCGGCGGGCGGCTTCGCGCTGGCCGCCGGGGTCCTGAGCCTCGTACGGCTGACGCCGGACGGCGGAGTGGACGGTGTCGGCAGGGCGCAGGCCCAGTCGGACCTGGACGTGGACACGAGCACGGGCCAAAGCGAGGGCACGTACGACGACACCTCGACCGACCGCACCGACAACACGGCGGCCACGGTGGGCGACGTCCCCAGGGCGACCCCGTCGGCGAGCGCCCCCATGGGCGGCGGCGCGACCCCCGCCCCGACCACGCCCCCGACCGCACTCCCGACGGACCTCCCGAGCGCCACCGGCTCCCTACGACGCCTGCCGCTCGACGCGCTCCCGACGCCCCTCGCACCCGCCGCCGACGCCACCACGATCCCCCAGCAGCCCAGCACCCCGGAGCCCGTCCCCACCCCCGCCCGACCAGGCCCGGCAGCCCCGCCCCCGGCCCCGGTGGCACAGCAGCCCCAGCCCCCGCAGCAGGCGGAACCGGCGCCCGCACCGACCCCGGCACCCTCATCACCGGCCCCGAAGGCCACACCGCCCGCCGGAGTATGCGTACCGCTGATCGGCCTGTGCGTGGACCCCCTGAGCCACCACCATTGACCCGGGGAATCAGTTACTGGCCCTGCCCAACAGGGCCGACTCGCCCGGCGCAGCGACCACGCACCACTCCCTCCGGAGCAACGACTCGGCAGCTGCGCCTCGCCCACCCACCCGCTTCGTCCGGAACGAAAACGGTGCGATGCGGTGCGGATGGGTGCGTCAAAGCGGGTCCCAGCCGTCGGCCCCAGCCCGCGGAGCGACGACCGGCGGCTCCACCTCGCCCACCCGCCCGCCTCCCCGCAGTAACCACCGGGCCTCAGCCCGGACTGCGGCGGAACCACCGGCCTACGCGCCGAACCCCGTCCGCCGCGTCAGCAGCCAAGGTTCCACCACGCCCAGCCCGCGCACCGGGCGCTGCCACATCGGCTGCAGCGCGAACCGGTACACCGGGGCCTCCTCGCCCTCCTTCTCGGCGGCGGCCGCGGCCTCCGCCGCCTCCGCCTCGGAGGCGGGGGCGTCCCCCGTGCGGATCAGCTCCTGCGCGAACGCCCCGTCGACGAGCACGGCATCCCGTGGCGCTATCGACGTCAACCGCGAGGCCAGATTCACCGTCGACCCGAACACATCACCCATACGGGTGGTCACCGTGCCGAAGGCCATCCCGACCCGCAGCTCCGGCATCGTCTCGTCGTGCGCCATCGTCTCGATCAGCCGCAGCGCGATCTCCGCGGCCACACCCGCGTCGTCCGCCGCGTACAGCACCTCGTCGCCGAGCGTCTTCACGAGCCGCCCGCCGTTCGCCGCCACCAGGTCGGCGGCCGTGGTCTCGAAGGCCTCGACGAGTTCGCCGAGTTCCTCCTCCTCCATGCGACGCGTCAGCCGGGTGAACCCGACGAGGTCGGCGAAGCAGACGGCGAGCCGCCGGTCGACCATCTCCTCGTCGTCGGCGGCCTGTACGACCCGCCCGGTCGCGGCGGCGAGCTGGCGCCGCCAGACGTACACGATGAACTCCTCCAGCTCGGGCAGGAGCAGTTCGATCAGCGGGTACGTCACCTCGGTGCGCGTCATTCCGGGCTCGGGCGGCTCGGTCAGCCCCTCCAGGAAGGAATCGATCTGCCACTCGGCCAGACGGGCGGTGGTCTGCCCCGTGGAGCGCGCCACCTGCACCGCCATCGCCTCGCTCAGCAGCCCCGCCTCGACAAGACCGGCGAGCCTGCGCAGCGCGAGGACGTCCGCCTCCGTCAGCGCCTTGGCCTGCCCGATGTCGGCGAAGCCCATCGCCCGCCAGAAACGGGACGCCAGTTCCATGGAGACCCCGGCACTGCGGGCCGCCTGAAAGGGGGTGTAGCGGCGCTCGGCACCGAGGATGAGCGATTCGAGACGCAGGGCGAGCGGGTTGTCAGCGGGGTCGACGTCCTGCGAGTCCACCCGGCTGCCCGCCGCGTCGGAGTCCATGTCGTCGACGGTCACGCCTGCTGCCCTTCCGATCTGTCACGGTCAGATATCGACCGCCCTCAACGATACGGCCTCACTCCGTCAGGTCCAGCAGGGACGACGCACCCGCTGGGTGTCTCAGCCCCTCCGGCGATTGAGGAGCGGGGGTTCGGGGGCAGCGCCCCCGAGGACGGATGGGACGGGTAGGGGCGGCGGGGGCGAGGAAAAGGCCCTCACGCCGGCCGCAAATGCACCACGTCCCCGGCGCCCACCGGCTCCTGCACGCCCTCCCCCGTGGCCAGCACCAACCTTCCGTCCCCGTCGACGGCCACCGCCTCCCCCACCACACTCCGGTCCCCCGGCAACTCCGCCCGCACCATCCGCCCCAACGTCGCGCACCCCGCCGCATACGTCTCCTGCAGCCCCGACGACACCGGATCCCCCTCCACCGCCTGCCACCGCAGGTACCACCGCTCGAGCGACCGCAGCACCGCCCGCAGCAGCGAATCCCGGTCCGTCCGCGTGGCCCCCGCCAGTGCCAGCGATCCGGCGGTCGGCACCGGCAGCTCGTCCTCGCGCAGGGTGACGTTGATGCCGATGCCGATCACCACGCCGTCCTCCCCGGCCCGCTCGGCGAGGATGCCGCCCGCCTTCCGCTCCTCGTCGCCCACGGTCACCAGCACGTCGTTGGGCCATTTGAGGGACGTGTCGATGCCCGCCGCGCGCGCCAGGCCCGTCGCCACGCCGACCCCGGCGAGCAACGGCAGCCATCCCCAGCGGGTCACCGGTACGCCGGCCGGCTTCAGGAGCACGGAGAAGAACAGCCCGGAACGCACCGGCGCCGTCCACTGCCGGTCCAGCCGGCCCCGCCCGGCGGTCTGCTCCTCGGCGAGCAGGATCAGGCCCTCCTCCGCCTTGCCCTCGCCCGCGAGGGCGACGAGGTCGGCGTTCGTGGACCCCGTACTGCGCACGACCTCCACCCCCGACCAGAGCCCGCTGTCCCGGACGAGCGCCCGGCGCAGCGCACCGGCGTTGAGGGGCGGCCGGTCGAGGTCGGACCAGCGCCCGTCCCCTCCCGTGGCGGGTTCCGGCTCGGTGTTGTCTGCGTCATCTCTCGGCGTCATGCAAGCCACACTAGATGTGGTAAACGCCGCACTGCCGATGGGTAGGCACCCCACTACGCTACGGATGAGTAGCCAGTCCCCCTTCTGAGCACGTCACACTTTGCAGGGAGCCGCATCCCGATGGCCGAGCCGGTACAGCCGCAGCAGATCGACATCCACACGACCGCTGGCAAGCTCGCGGACCTGCAGCGCCGCGTCGACGCGGCGACACACGCCGGATCGCAGCGGGCTGTCGAGAAGCAGCACGCCAAGGGCAAGTTGACGGCCCGTGAGCGCGTCGAACTACTCCTGGACGAGGACTCGTTCGTGGAGCTGGACGAGTTCGCCACGCACCGCTCGACCAACTTCGGCCTGGAGAAGAACCGCCCGTACGGGGACGGCGTGGTGACCGGTTACGGCACCGTCGACGGCCGCCCGGTCGCCGTGTTCTCCCAGGACTTCACCGTGTTCGGCGGTGCGCTGGGCGAGGTCTACGGCCAGAAGATCGTCAAGGTCATGGACTTCGCGCTGAAGACCGGCTGCCCGGTCATCGGCATCAACGACTCGGGCGGCGCCCGTATCCAGGAGGGCGTGGCGTCCCTGGGCGCGTACGGCGAGATCTTCCGCCGCAACACCCACGCGTCCGGGGTCATCCCCCAGATCAGCCTGGTCGTCGGCCCGTGCGCCGGCGGAGCCGTCTACTCCCCCGCCATCACCGACTTCACAGTCATGGTCGACCAGACCTCGCACATGTTCATCACCGGCCCGGACGTCATCAAGACGGTCACCGGCGAGGACGTCGGCTTCGAGGAGCTGGGCGGGGCCAGGACCCACAACTCCGCGTCGGGCGTGGCCCATCACATGGCCGGCGACGAGAAGGACGCCATCGAGTACGTCAAGCAGCTGCTGTCGTACCTGCCGTCCAACAACCTCAGCGAGCCCCCGGTGTTCCCGGAGGAGGCGGACCTCGCCGTCACGGACGAGGACCGCGAGCTCGACGTGCTGATCCCGGACAGCGCGAACCAGCCGTACGACATGCACACGGTGATCGAACACGTCCTGGACGACGCCGAGTTCTTCGAGACGCAGGCCCTCTTCGCGCCCAACATCCTCACCGGGTTCGGCCGGGTGGAGGGGCGTCCGGTCGGGATCGTCGCCAACCAGCCGATGCAGTTCGCGGGCTGCCTCGACATCGCCGCGTCGGAGAAGGCGGCGCGTTTCGTCCGTACGTGCGACGCCTTCAACGTGCCCGTCCTCACCTTCGTGGACGTCCCCGGCTTCCTCCCCGGCGTCGACCAGGAACACGACGGCATCATCCGCCGGGGCGCCAAGCTGATCTACGCCTACGCGGAGGCGACCGTCCCGCTCATCACGGTCATCACCCGCAAGGCCTTCGGCGGCGCCTACGACGTCATGGGCTCCAAGCACCTGGGCGCCGACCTCAACCTGGCCTGGCCGACCGCCCAGATCGCCGTGATGGGCGCCCAGGGCGCGGTCAACATCCTGCACCGCCGCACGATCGCCGAGGCGGAGGCCAACGGGGAGGACCTGGAGGTGGTCCGCGCCCGGCTGATCCGGGAGTACGAGGACACCCTCCTCAACCCCTACATCGCGGCCGAGCGCGGGTACGTCGACGCGGTGATCCTGCCGTCCGACACCCGCCGCCACGTCGTACGGGGGCTGCGTCAGCTCCGTAGCAAGCGCGAGTCCCTGCCCCCGAAGAAGCACGGCAACATCCCGCTGTAAGGAGCCGTCGTCATGACGATAAAGGTCGTACGGGGCAACCCGACCCCCGAGGAGCTCGCCGCCGCCCTGGCGGTGGTCCGAGCCCGCGCCGCGGCGACGCCCACGACGCAGAGCGGCGCGGCTGCCCCGACAGACGCGTGGGCGGACCCGGCAAGGATCGCGGCCCACCGGCTGGCCCAACCGGGCCCGACGGCATGGACCCGCACGTACTGGCCCGGCTAAACCCCTAAGGGGCGCGAGGAACCGCGCACAGAAGGAAAACTAAGGGCGCCGATTTGAGTACCCCTACTCAGGCGCCGACCGACCGCCAAGCCCCACGCTAGTGGCATGCTGTGGTCCGACCCCGAGAACGAGCCGCCGAAGGAACTGCGCGACGCGCAGCGAATGCTTCGGCGGCTCGGCTTTCTCATGGCGCTGGCCATGGTGTTCGCGATGATCGTCCTCGGCGTGCGCTAGCACCTGTCCTGGCCCGGCGGGCCGCCGATACCCTGATCCGCATGACCGATCAGCCGCGCCGCCGTCTCGTTCTCGCCTCCCAGTCCCCCGCCCGGCTCAATCTGCTGCGGCAGGCCGGGCTCGACCCCGAGGTGATCGTCAGCGGGTTCGACGAGGACGCCGTGACCGCGCCGACCCCCTCCGAACTGGCCCTCGCCCTCGCCGAGGCCAAGGCCGCCGTGGTGGCCGCGCAGCCGGGTGTGCGGGGCGCGCTGGTGATCGGCTGCGACTCCGTCCTCGAGCTGGACGGCGAGGCGTACGGCAAGCCCGCCGACGCCGAGGAGGCCACCGCCCGCTGGAAGGCGATGCGCGGCCGCGAGGGCATCCTTCAGACCGGGCACTGCGTCCACGACACGGCGACGGGACGCCAGGCCTCGGCCACCGCGTCCACCGTGGTCCGCTTCGGCGAGCCGACGGACGAGGAGATCGCCGCGTACGTCGCCTCCGGCGAGCCCCTCCACGTCGCCGGGGCGTTCACCCTCGACGGCCGCTCGGCGCCCTTCATCGACGGCATCGACGGCGGCCACGGCAACGTCATCGGCATCAGCCTGCCGCTCGTACGCGCACTGCTCGCCGAACTGGGCGTCGGCATCACGGAGTTGTGGACGCCCCGGTAAGACCGGGAGAACCGAACCGGGGGAAGCAGAGGCCGTCAGGGGGTGCGTCAGGGGGTGCTGGGGGCCGGCGGGGGCGTGAGGGGCGAGCCCTCGGTGTCGGTGGCCGGGGAGCCGCCATCCGGGTCGCTCGTGCCGTCCTCGGGGGTCTTGGCCGCCGCCGTGCCGTTGTGCCTGTCGTACGTCATCAGCAGGAGCACCACCAGCGCCAGCACCACGACCATCGTCAGGAACGCGGGCACGCCCACCAGACCCCACGCGAACGCGCCCAGCAGCGCGTGCACCACGGCGACGCTGATCAGCAGGATGCGGCCGAGGCCGGCCGGGGAGCGGTCGCGCAGGGCGACGAGCAGGGCCACCACGCCGCACAGCGCGAAGTAGGCGCCGAAGACCACGCCGCCGATCTTCGAGGACAGGGACATCACGTCGGGGTCGAGACCGGCGAGGGACATCTTCTGGTTGTCGACGACGATCCCGAGGAACCAGTTCAGCGCGGCGATGCCGAACGCCTCCACGAAGAGGACGACCGCGACGATCCAAGCAACCGGTCTGCGGACCACCGGCCCCCACCCACTTTCGACTGCCGCACGAGCAAGTCTGCTGTTGGCACTAGTACGTTCGATACATCCTGAACGCTACTCACGGGTATACGCGCGGACAAGGGTTCGGCGAAGGTTCATCGAGAGGCAAAGAATCACTGGGCCGTTCGTAGGGTCCCCACAAAGAAACCGAGTGGGCCGCAGCACGCTCTCACAGAGACCTTGACCACATCAGGGGACTAGGGTTTCCCGATAGAGTCCTGCGTACATAGGTGCGACAAGGGATTTCGTGGGTCGAGCAAGCCTCGCATCACGCTCCGTGTGGGCAAGCTCACCAGTGAGGACGAGTCGATGCGCCGTGTCGGCTGTCCCTAAACTCGGCTTGTTTCAAGGAGGGAGCCTCAATCGTGCGCAAGGTGCTCATCGCCAACCGTGGCGAAATCGCTGTCCGCGTTGCCCGGGCCTGCCGGGACGCCGGGATCGCGAGCGTGGCCGTCTACGCCGACCCGGATCGGGACGCTCTGCATGTCCGCGCCGCGGATGAGGCGTTCGCCCTGGGCGGTGACACCCCGGCGACGAGTTATCTCGACATCGCCAAGGTGCTGCAAGCCGCCAAGGACTCCGGAGCGGACGCGATCCACCCGGGATACGGCTTTCTCTCCGAGAACGCCGACTTCGCCCAGGCCGTCATCGACGCCGACCTGACCTGGATCGGCCCGCCCCCGCAGGCCATCCGCGACCTCGGCGACAAGGTCGCCGCCCGGCACATCGCCCAGCGCGCCGGCGCCCCGCTGGTGGCCGGCACGCCCGACCCGGTGTCGGGCGCGGACGAGGTCGTCGCGTTCGCCCGGGAGCACGGCCTGCCCATCGCGATCAAGGCCGCCTTCGGCGGTGGCGGACGCGGTCTCAAGGTCGCCCGCACCCTCGAAGAGGTGCCGGAGCTGTACGACTCCGCCGTGCGCGAGGCCGTGGCCGCCTTCGGGCGCGGCGAGTGCTTCGTCGAGCGCTACCTCGACAAGCCCCGGCACGTCGAGACGCAGTGCCTGGCCGACTCCCACGGCAACGTGGTCGTCGTGTCGACGCGTGACTGCTCGCTGCAGCGCCGCCACCAGAAGCTGGTGGAGGAGGCTCCCGCGCCGTTCCTGTCCGAGGCCCAGATGGCGGAGCTGTACTCCTCCTCCAAGGCGATCCTCAAGGAGGCCGGCTACGTCGGCGCCGGGACCGTCGAGTTCCTCGTCGGCATGGACGGCACGATCTCCTTCCTGGAGGTCAACACCCGTCTCCAGGTGGAGCACCCGGTCACCGAGGAGGTCGCGGGCCTCGACCTCGTCCGCGAGATGTTCCGTATCGCCGACGGCGAGGAACTCGGCTACGGCGACCCCGAACTGCGCGGCCATTCCTTCGAGTTCCGCATCAACGGCGAGGACCCGGGCCGGGGCTTCCTGCCCGCCCCCGGCACCGTCACCACCTTCGCCCCGCCCTCGGGCCCGGGTGTCCGGCTGGACGCGGGCGTCGAGTCCGGCTCGGTCATCGGCCCGGCGTGGGACTCCCTGCTCGCCAAGCTGATCGTCACCGGCGCCACCCGCGAGCAGGCCCTCCAGCGGGCCGCCCGCGCCCTGGCCGAGTTCCAGGTCGAGGGCATGGCCACCGCGATCCCCTTCCACCGCAAGGTGGTCGCCGACCCGGCGTTCGCCCCCGAACTCACCGGCAGCCAGGACCCGTTCACGGTCCACACCCGCTGGATCGAGACCGAGTTCGTCAACGACATCCCGGCCTTCGCCGCGCCCGCCGACATCGAGGTGGACGAGGAGGCCGGCCGCGAGACCGTGGTCGTCGAGGTCGGCGGCAAGCGCCTCGAGGTCTCCCTGCCCGTCTCGCTGGGCATGTCACTGGCCCGCACCGGCCTCGCCGCCGGGGCCAAGCCCAAGCGCCGCGCGGCCAAGAAGTCGGGCCCGGCGGCCTCCGGCGACACCCTCGCCTCCCCGATGCAGGGCACCATCGTCAAGGTGGCCGTGGAGGAGGGCCAGGAGGTCAAGGAGGGCGACCTGATCGTCGTACTCGAAGCGATGAAGATGGAACAGCCCCTCAACGCCCACAAGGCGGGCACCATCAAGGGCCTGTCAGCCGAGGTAGGCGCCTCCCTCACCTCAGGCGCCCCCATCTGCGAAATCAAGGACTGACCCCCACAACAAACAAAACCGCCCGGCGCCCTGAGCAATCAGGCCGCCGGGCGCCCCCATTCCTGACGAACAGGGCGCGCAGCGCAGTCCCTCAGGAACGCGGGGTCCACGCCTCTGACAGGACAGGGCGCGGAGCGCCCGCCCGTCAGGGGCGCAGGGAACTCCACGCCTCTGACAGGACAGGGCGCGCAGCGCCCGCCCGTCAGGGGCGCGGGGAACTGCGCGACAAGCCCCCACCGGCCGTCAGGGGCGCGGGGAACTGCGCGACAAGCCCCCACCGGCCGTCAGGAGCGGGGGAACTGCGCAACCACCCCCCACCCGCCCGTCAGGGGCGCGGGGAACTGCGCGACAAGCCCCCACCGGCCGTCAGGGGCGCGGGGAACTGCGCGACAAGCCCCCACCGGCCGTCAGGGGCGCGGGGAACTGCGCAACCAGCCCCCACCGGACCCGCACCCCGGCAAACCACCCCCCGCCCCCACGGCGCCACCCCGATGGCATGCTGAACCCCCGGAACAAGTACACGAAGGGCAGGTGAACCCATGGCCCAGCCGCCGGCAGGCCTCCGCGCGGACGCCCGCCGCAACTACGAACGCCTCCTCACCGAAGCCCGCTCCGCCTTCGCCGAACACGGCACAAACGCCTCCCTCGAGGACGTGGCCCGACGCGCCGGCGTCGGCATCGGCACCCTCTACCGCCACTTCCCCAGCCGCCCCGCCCTGCTGAGCGCGGTCTTCGAGGACGCGGTCAGCGACCTCCTGACCCGCTCCCGCGAACTGCTGACCGCCCCGGAGCCCTGCACCGCACTGGTCACCTGGCTCCGCGAGATCATCACGCACGCCGGTGAGTACCGAGGCCTCGCACGGTCCCTGATGGCGGTGTCGCACGACGCCGACTCGGCCCTGGCCAGGTGCAGCAACCCGATGCGGGAGGCGGGCGCGGCCCTGCTCGCCCGCGCCCAGCAGGCCGGCACCCTGCGCACCGACGTCTCCATCGGCGACCTGCTCCAGCTCACCAACGCCATCGCGCTGGCGGCCGAGGAGACCCCGGACGACCCGGACCTGGCCGACCGCCTCCTGACCCTGACCCTGCGGGGCCTGAAGGCCGTACCCCAGTAACCGTTACTCGGTCGTACGGCAGGGTCAGCGACGGCGGAGATCCGCCACCCGCGCCCGCTCCCGCTCGCGTTCACCCGGTCCGCCGGGCTGCTCGCCCAGCATCGTGCCCCGCAGCGGATGGCCCGCCGCGCCGCCGGGCAGCTGCCCCCGGCGCGGGTTGGGAAGCGGCATTTCACGGCGCTGCCCGCGCGCCGGGACCTGGTCAGCGCCCTGCACACCGTTTCCCGGGGAGCCGTTGCCCGAGCCGGTCGATCCGGCCACGGCGATCTGCACTCCCTGGTCGGCCAGGGCCTGGAGCTCCGTACCGGCGCGGTCGTCGTGGACGGGCGGTTCGTCGGTGACGAGGCGGGTGATCACATCCGTGGGCACGGTCTGGAACATGGTGTCCGAACCGAGTTTGGTGTGGTCGGCGAGCACGACGACCTCGGCGGCGGCCTGCACCAGCGCGCGGTCGACGGACGCCGACAGCATGTTGGAGGTGGACAGCCCGCGTTCGGCGGTGAGCCCGCTTCCGGACAGGAAGGCCTTGGACACCCGCAGCCCGTGCAGGGACTGCTCGGCGCCACTGCCGACCAGGGCGTAGTTGGAACCGCGCAGAGTGCCGCCGGTCATCACGACCTCCACTCTGTTCGCGTGGGCCAGCGCCTGGGCCACCAACAGGGAGTTGGTGACGACGGTCAGCCCGGGAACCCGCGCGAGCCGGCGTGCCAGCTCCTGCGTGGTGGTCCCCGCCCCGACCACGATGGCCTCGCCCTCTTCGACGAAGCTCGCGGCGAGGTCGGCGATGGCCGTCTTCTCGGCGGTCGCGAGATGAGATTTCTGCGGAAAGCCGGACTCCCGCGTGAACCCGCCCGGCAATACCGCACCGCCATGCCGGCGGTCGAGGAGTCCTTCTGCCTCCAGAGCGCGCACGTCCCGCCGTACGGTCACTTCGGAGGTCTGGACGACGCGGGCGAGCTCACGGAGCGACACGGCTCCATTGGCACGCACCATTTCGAGGATCAATTGGCGACGTTCTGCAGCGAACACGAAACTGACAGTAACCCCAACGACCGTCCGCTTTCAGCAGTATCCGCCGAATAACAGAAGTTGTTCGCATGGAGGTACGGGAAGTGGTATACGCGCCTATCCCGACCGCTTACGCCATGCCAATGGACGGTAATTGGACCTCAATCCCCCATGACCAGCGGGAAGTTGTCCGCCCGCCGGTCAGCCCTCGCCCGACGCCTTGCGGGTGTGAAGCTGCCGGGCGACCTCCGCGATCGATCCCGAAAGGGAGGGGTAAACGGTGAACGCGTTCGCGATCTGCTCGACCGTCAGATTGTTGTCGACGGCGATCGAGATGGGATGGATGAGTTCGGAGGCGCGCGGCGACACGACGCAGCCGCCCACCACAATCCCGGTGCCGGGGCGGCAGAACAGCTTCACGAAGCCGTCCCGGATGCCCTGCATCTTCGCGCGCGGATTGCGCAGCAACGGCAGTTTGACGACCACGGCGTCGATCTTGCCGCCGTCGACGTCGGCCTGCGTATAGCCGACGGTGGCGATCTCGGGGTCGGTGAAGACGTTGGAGGAGACGGTCTTCAGGTTCAGCGGGGCCACCGCGTCGCCGAGGAAGTGGTACATGGCGATACGGCCCTGCATGGCGGCGACGGACGCGAGCGCGAAGACGCCGGTCACGTCACCGGCGGCGTACACGCCCGGGGCGGACGTCCGCGAGACCTTGTCGGTCCAGATGTGCCCGGAGTCGCGGAGCCTGACCCCGGCCTCCTCAAGGCCCATCCCGGCGCTGTTGGGAATCGCGCCGACGGCCATCAGACAGTGCGAGCCGGTGATGACACGCCCGTCGGAGAGGGTGACCTCGACGCGGTCGCCGACCCGCTTGGCGGACTCGGCGCGGGAGCGGGCCATGACGTTCATGCCACGGCGCCGGAAGACCTCCTCGAGGACGGCGGCGGCGTCCGGGTCCTCGCCCGGCAGCACGCGGTCGCGCGACGACACGAGGGTCACCTTGGAGCCGAGGGCCTGGTAGGCACCGGCGAACTCGGCGCCGGTGACACCGGACCCGACGACGATGAGCTCCTCGGGCAGCTCGGTGAGGTCGTAGACCTGGGTCCAGTTGAGGATGCGCTCGCCGTCGGGCTGCGCGTCCGGCAGCTCGCGCGGGTGTCCGCCGGTGGCGATCAGCACGGCGTCGGCGACGAGGGTCTCCTCGCTGCCGTCCACGGCCCGTACGACGACCTTGCGGGAGCCGTCGACGCCCTGCAGCCCGTCGAGCCGTCCGCGTCCGCGCAGGACGCGTGCGCCGGCCCGGGTGACGGAGGCGGTGATGTCGTGCGACTGGGCGAGGGCGAGCCGCTTCACCCGTCGGTTGACCTTGCCGAGGTCGACCCCGACGACGCGGGCGGCCTGCTTCTCCGGTGGGGTGTCGTCGGCGACGATGATCCCCAGTTCCTCGTACGACGAGTCGAAGGTGGTCATCACCTCGGCCGTGGCGATCAGGGTCTTCGACGGCACGCAGTCGGTGAGCACCGACGCCCCGCCCAGACCGTCGCAGTCGACGACGGTCACCTCCGCGCCGAGCTGCGCTGCCACCAGCGCCGCTTCGTAGCCGCCGGGTCCGCCACCGATGATCACGATCCGAGTCACATACCCCATTGTCCCGCACGCCCCGCGCTGCCGACGCCCCGGGGCCGCCGTACGGGCCCGGGGCGGCATCCAGGGGCCTTGAAGGGGGCTGTGTTCCGCACGCCTGTGCGGGTGCGGGAGAGGCGTGTGCTGTCGGAGTGACGGCCGTGCTCGCTGCCGTACTCTCGATCCATGTCGCTCTACGCCGCCTACGCCGGCAACCTCGACGCGCGGCTCATGACGCGTCGCGCACCTCACTCGCCGCTGCGCGCCACCGGGTGGCTGACCGGCTGGCGGCTGACCTTCGGCGGCGAGCACATGGGCTGGGAGGGCGCACTCCCGACGATCGTCGAGGCGCCGCGCTCCCAGGTCTTCGTCGCGCTGTACGACATCGCCCCGCTGGACGAGGACTCGCTGGACCGCTGGGAGGGCGTGGGCCTCGACATCTACCGCCGGATGCGGCTGCGCGTCCACACGCTCGAGGGCGAGGAACCGGCCTGGGTGTACGTCCTCAACGGGTACGAGGGCGGCCTTCCGTCGGCCCGGAACCTGGGCGAGATCGCCGACGCGGCGGAATCGGCCGGGGCTCCGCACGACTACGTGATGGAACTGAGAAAGCGCCCCTGCTGAGCGTCGGGCTGGGCGTCACGCCGAGCGTCCTTGGTTGGAAACGACAAGACAACGATCGTCATCCCGTCGCCTCTCTCATCTACGCGCGTAGGCTCCGAGCCGATACGCTCAGGCGCGTGAACGCATCTCTTCTTCCGGACGACATCCAGGGCGACCCCTACTCCGCCGCCGACACCGCCGCCGCGCGCCTGCGAGAGCTCACGGGCGCCGAGACCCACGACGTCGCGCTCGTGATGGGCTCCGGCTGGGCACCGGCCGTGGACGCCCTGGGCGCACCCGAGGCCGAGCTCCAGGTCACCGAGCTGCCGGGCTTCCCGCCGCCGGCGGTCGAGGGACACGGCGGCAAGATCCGCTCGTACCGGATCGGGGAAAAGCGCGCGCTGGTCTTCCTGGGCCGCACGCACTACTACGAGGGCCGGGGGGTCGCGTCCGTCGCGCACGGGGTCCGTACCGCCGTGGCCGCCGGCTGCAAGACCGTCGTGCTGACCAACGGCTGCGGCGGCCTGCGCGCCGACATGCGCCCCGGCCAGCCGGTCCTGATCAGCGACCACATCAACCTCACGGCGACGTCCCCGATCGTCGGCGCGAACTTCGTCGACCTGACGGACCTGTACTCCCCTCGGCTGCGCGCCCTGTGCAAGGAGATCGACCCCACCCTCGAGGAGGGCGTGTACGCCCAGTTCACGGGCCCCCACTACGAGACTCCGGCCGAGATCCGCATGGCCAGGACGATCGGCGCGGACCTGGTCGGGATGTCGACGGTCCTGGAGGCGATCGCGGCACGGGAGGCCGGCGCGGAGATCCTGGGCATCTCCCTGGTGACGAACCTGGCGGCGGGGATGACCGGGGAGCCCCTGAACCACGAGGAGGTCCTCCAGGCGGGCCGCGACAGCGCCACCCACATGGGCTCCCTCCTGGCCCAGGTCCTGGACCGCCTGTAGAACTTGCTCGCCCCCGCCGCCCCTACCCGTCCCATCCGTCTCGGGGGCGCTGCCCCCGAACCCCCGCTGCGTATTCAGCCCGTCCGGCGTTTGAGGACGA